>CAYYSK010000087.1:0-12518 GCA_964474345.1 uncultured Flavobacteriaceae bacterium | reverse complement strand
GTATTCCATTTAGAAACATCAGATTCTGATATCGCTATTTTCTCAATAAAAAGCACAACAAAACAACAGTTACAACTTATTGCTTCTGATGTATTTCAACAATGTCACGAAGTAACAGTACAAGCGAGTACTGAAAACACAATAATCAAAATTCCTATTTCTAATTTTGCAAGGGGTATCATCAAATTTTCACTTATAGATTCCAATCATCAAACTGTAGCAGAGCGACTTGCTTTTATAAACTATGATAAGAAATTAGATATTCACCTTTCGGTAGATAAAGAACATTATAACTTACGGGATTCTGTTATTGTTTCTGTCAAAACATCTATAAAAGATACACCTGTTGCTACAAATTTATCTATCGCTGTCGCAGATAATGCCCTACTTAGTTTTGCAGATGATAGACAGGACACTATTGAATCTTATTTCTTACTTTCTTCAGAGTTACAAGGAGCCATTTACAAACCTAATTTTTATTTTAACCCTAAAGAAAAAAAAGCTCAAAAAGCATTAGAATATGTGCTCTTAACACACGGATGGCGCACCTATTTGGAAGATACTCCACCAGAAATAACAGAAGCCACCATTGCTCCAGAAATTCCTGCATTACGTAGAATCATAGTAACCGATACGTTTAACAACCCTATAAAAGCAAAATTATTTTTAATCCACAGGTATTATGATGACAACATTTGGCCTCTTGAGACTGATAACGAAGGCATTGCTCAATTCCAATTGGACAACCGTTATTCTTATAACAGTTATTCTCTTATTGCTTATGTAGATGATACGACTCCCCTTCTCATTCATGAGTTTGATCCTTTAAATAAAGTACAACAATCATTTACAGAAGATCAAAACAATAATCGATATCTTGATAGTAGAACACAACGATTACTTCAAAAAAAGAATAAGAATAGTATTAATAAAAAAGCAGTAAAGAAGAAACTTGCCATAAATCCTAATACTCCAAAATCAATACTAGAATCAGACAACTCACTGGATGAAGTCGTTGTTACTGCAAGCGGATTATCTCGTAACAAAAAATCTATAGGATATGCAGTAAGCGTTGTACAATCTGAAGACATAGAGTTTCAAGCTTCTGGTGATATAGGACGTATTCTCTCTGGAAAAGCATCTGGTGTTGCCATTACATCACAAAATGGAGTTTCAGGAAGTGCTACCAATGTTGTTATAAGAGGGTATAATAGTATTTCCGGTAATAATCAAGCTTTGTTTATTGTAGATGGTGTCCCTTTTAGTAGTAATGCAAATGGCAACTTTGCTAATGGAAATAGTGGATCTTCTCGTTTTTTAGATCTTGATCCAGAGAATATAGAATCTGTCAATGTTTTAAAAGGGCTTGCAGCTGCAACCTTATATGGAACTGCTGGAAGAAACGGTGTTATTATCGTTACTACAAAAAATAAAAGTCATCGCTATAGTCCTAAAAAAAGATGGCGTAAAGACTACCCTAAAGTTACATATGCTATTAAGAATTTAAACACCTATAGAAATAGGATTAATCATAGTTCTAGTAAATATTTCTATATGCCTATATATAATAATTCTGTAATTCCAGAACAACGTGATGATTTTAGGAACACGATATATTGGAATCCTGTAATCCAAACAAATAAGGAAGGAGAAGCATCTTTTAAATTTTATACTTCTGATGCAATCACTTCTTTTAAAATTACAGCAGAAGGAGTAAGTAACACAAATAGTTTAGGGCATTCAGAAAAAGACATAAGCACGATTAAACTGTTGAATATAGATATCAAAATCCCTCCTTATTTATCGGTAAGAGATACTGTGCAAGTCCCAATAACTATTAGAAACAAACAAGATAAAGACATTACGGCTTCTATAAAAATTGACCTTCCTAACTCCATAACATTTTTTGACACCCAAGAACAGATAGATATTACATTGCCAGCAAAAGGGTTTAAAGTGATATATGCCACCCTAGTGCCCGTAGAAATAACTCCTTCTAGTCGTATAGTTATTACAGCAAACGCAGACACATATAAAGACGCAATAAGTAAAGAAGTAGCTATTGTATCTCCGTTTTTCCCTAACAAAGCTAGCATGTCAAACTTAGAGTCTGCCTCATATACATTAGACATCAAGGAACACATTCCATCTCTAAGCACTGGAAAAATAACACTTTACACAGATATCATAGCCCAAGTATTTGATGGAGTAGAAGGGTTACTAAGTCATCCATCTGGGTGTTTTGAACAGACCACCTCTACCATATATTCTAATGTTCTTATTATGCAATATCTCAAAGAACTCGAAGAATTAAGTCTTGAAGAAAAGAAAAAAGCGATGAGACATATTCGTCAAGGATATAGAAAACTACAAAGTTATGAAGTAAAAAGTGGAGGCTTTGATTGGTTTGGAAAAGCGCCTGCAGATGATGGATTGACTGCATATGCTATTTTACAATTCACAGATATGAAAAAAGTATATCCAGATGTAGATCAAAAAATTATAGACAGATCTACTCAATGGCTTCTTAAGCACAAGGATAATAAAGGAGGGTTTTATAATAATAATGGACGTTCTGCCTTCTCAAGAGTTTCTCAAAAACTGACCAATGCATATATCGTATATGCGCTTGCGTCAGCGGGAGTTAACTATCAGATTTCATCAGAGTTTAACACAAGTGTACAAGAAGCATTAATTTCTGAAGACACCTATAGAATGGCACTTATGGCAAATGCAGCACATGCGATGGGAAGAACTTCAGAATTTTCAAAACTTATAGAAAAACTAAAAGCAGTACTTACAAACACAGGTTTTAAAGATTTACCTATAGAGGAAACCATTACTAGTTCTTATGGAAGGGATAAAATCACAGAAACTGTTGCGCTTATCACTAGTGCTTTATTAAATGAAAAACAGCACAACAAAAAACTCTTATTCAAATGTGTGCATCATCTCTCTAAGCAACGATCATATGGTCGATTTGGATCTACACAAGCTACCGTATTATCTCTTAAAGCATTAATTTCCTTTGCAAAAACACAAAAAAAAACAAGCAAAAACGCTAATGAATCTATTACTATAAAAATTAATGGAGAAGAGAAATCATATAAGATTATTCAAGATAACGAAGGCAAAATGCAGATTTCGATCCATACAGAAAGTATAAAACAAGGCTTAAACAGTGTTGATATTTCTTATAATGACAAAAGAGTATTTATGCCATATACTTTAGATTTCTATTGGGAAGGATATACTCCTGAAGAGAAAGTCAAAGGATCACTTAATCTTATCACAGATATTAGTACAGAAAATAAAAAAGTAGGTGATAACATCCGGATGAATATCGAGGCAGAAAACGCAGATTCAAAGCCAACAGGAATGATTACTTCTATTATCGGAATTCCTTCAGGGGCAGCTCTTCAAATATGGCAACTCAAAGAACTTGTAGAGAAAAATGAAATTGACTTTTATGAAATCTCAGAAAACTTCCTAGTTCTTTATTGGAAGTCATTTGATCGTTTTGAAAAGAAAAACATAGCCATAGATCTTAAAGCAGAAGTCGCTGGATCTTATACAGCACCAGCAAGTGCTATATACCTATACTATGGAGAAGAATATAAACACTGGATATCAGGAACACACATTGAAATAGAAAAATAACGTATAAAAAGTTTTTGGTTGGTTTGTTGAAAGGCTCGCATCTATGTTTTTAGGAGGACATCATGCGAGCCTATTTTATGATATTGAAAACTATAGCATCGCTACAGGTAAAAAAGTAACGAAATATGAGTGAATTTTGACTGTTTTTTAGGAAACAGAAAAAGTCAAGATAAATTCTTAATAAATGGTATGAATTTTAAGTACGCTTTCGCGAAAGCGTACCTCATCCCCTTCTCTTTTTCCTAATAATAATTGTCCGATAGGAGACCCTACTCCAATAGCATAATATACCTCTTCATCTTCTATTTTGATTTCTCCTACAGGGATTGCTATAAAATAATTGGCTTGACTTGTCTTTACAACACTTCCTAAATGTATAGGCCCAGAAGATATATCTGTAGAAATACGAGGAAGAATTGTTTCTAATTTTTCAATTTCTGCAAGTTGTTTTCCTGCATTTTCTCTCTCCAACTGAAGCATAGCTCTGCCTGTCTCATGCTTATCACCTGCCGAACTTTTGGTTTCTTCTTTAAGTGATAAAGCCACATTAGCTAATATCTTATCTACCGCTGCACGACGCAATGCAAGTTGAGAGGTACAATACTTAAATAGTGCTTCTTTTAGTTGTTGTTGTTTCATAAGATTTTCAAATATAACACCTGCTATACCTTATATCATTTCTGATTTTAAAATTATATTAATGCGTCATCTTGAACTTGTTTCAAGATCTCATAAAACCTCTACCAACCTGACTTAAAAACTAGGTTAACGGAAAGTCATTTTCTTTTTGTATCTAAAAAAATGACAAAAAGAAATGACAACCACCCGCAATGAGTTGTTCTATAGAGATTAAAAATCACTCGTCTACCAAATCAGCTAAATCTCTACCTACTTGACTCCCTATAGCAACGCCCATTCCTCCTAATCGGACACCAATATGCACATGTTTTGAAATAGATTGTATAATAGGTTTTTTTTGATTTCCTATCCCCATAATACCACTCCATCGCTGATCAATTTCAAAAGGAGTATTTGGCAAAATCACTTCTCTTAATACACGTTCTAGTTCTTGTTGCACTAACTCAGTTTCTCCAAACACAGTGGTTTTTTCTGCTTCAAAATCAAGATTACGCCCTCCCCCAAAAAGGATACGGTTATGAATATTCCTAAAATAATAATAGCCCTTATCTAGATGAAAAGTTCCATTAATTTTTAAGTTAGGAATAGGTTTTGTAATTAAAACTTGAGCTCTAGCTGGACGCACTTCTTCTATTCCTAGTTGAGATGCAAAACCATTTGTTGCCAATAGTAATTTCTTAGATGTAACATCAAAAACATTTGTTCTGATTTGTACATCCTCGCCTTTTTCTTCAAAACCAATAACAGTAACATTATTTAATATTTTGATCCCTTTATTGAGAGCGATATTTAACAAACCTTCCATCATTTTTCCTGTATCTATTTGTCCTTCAAAAGCATTATAAATACAAGTATTCTGTATGTTATTAAATCCAAAAGTATTTTCCTCTATACTATACACAGAAGCATTAAACAATGGATATAGCAACGTATTTATTTTATCTAAGTTTTGTAAACAATCTTGAGATAATGCTTCATCCTTACTTGTAAAAAGCTCATATCCACCTAATTCTTTATAATCTAATTGCTTGTCGCCAATAATCTTTCTTAATAATTTTAATCCTGAAATACGTTGTTTTACAAGTGCAATTACCTCTTCTTCTGTATGAGATGTAAGATCATCTAGAATCTCTGAGAGGCTTCCAAAGCAAGCAAATCCTGCATTCTTTGTACTTGCTCCCTGTGGTAACATCCCTTTTTCTAAAATAAGAATCTTTGCTTTTGGATGAAGTTCTCGCAATCGTAAGGCACAATTTAAGCCTACAATACCACTACCTACAATTACATAGTCAATTAAAGATAACCATGAGGTATGTTCCCAATAACTTAAATTCATAATATGTTACTGCTTTTTGTAAAAATAAGCATCCTTAGGTATTTTAACTCTTATAAATCTAACTCCTTTATCTTTCATTTATAATACTTTGGCAAAAAAAGCCATTTTTCTGTTAGTCTATTTAGAAGTTTACGTCTAAGCGAGTCTAACAACATAATCATGGTATCTCATTTACTCGTTTTACTTTTATGGTTTATACCTATCGCTGAAGAAGGTACTGTTCGTATGTACAATAAAGAATACCATGCTAATGGAAATCTTAAAGCAGAAGGATGGGTTATGGGTGGTGAAAAGACTAGTTATTGGTACTTTTATCACGAAAATGGAAAATTAGCTTCCAAAGGACATTACAAAGGAAATCAAAAATCAGAATACTGGTATTACTATACTAAAAATGGTGCTTTACAAAAAGAAGGACATTATAGACAAGGAATAGCTGAAAATTGGTGGATTTTTTACGATCTTGCAACTCGAGATAAACGTAAAACACAATACCAAAATAATAAGAAAAATGGATTTAGCCTAGTATATCAAAAGAATAAACTTGTTAAGGTCGAGAAATACATACAAGATAAATATAAAGGTATGTGGACCAGTATCAGTAGTTTTAGACGAGACAATCCTGATGTCAAGTTACGCTAGATTCCTAACCCAACTATGAGTCCCATCATAAAAGTTATCATTCCAGCTTATAATGAGCAAGATTCTATAGGTCTCGTTATAAACGATATTCCTTCTATAGTTCATGAAGTTATTGTTGTAAGTAATGCATCTACAGATAAAACAGATGAAATTGCTAGAAAAGCAGGAGCAACTGTTTTACGAGAAAATACACCAGGATACGGAAATGCATGTTTAAAGGGAATGGAATATGTAGCCAACTCATCTGACGCAACAGAGATTCTCGTTTTTTTGGATGGAGATTATAGTGACTATCCAGAACAGCTTATAGAAATTATAAAACCTATCATTGAAGAAAATTATGATATGGTTATTGGTGCTAGAGATAAACGTTTTCGCGAAAGCGGATCTATGACTGGACCTCAAATATTTGGGAATTGGCTTGCCACTACCTTAATGCGATTATTTTTCAGAGCCCGATTTACGGATCTAGGTCCATTTAGAGCTATGAAATATTCAAGCCTGCTCGAATTACATATGGAAGACAAAACCTACGGTTGGACTGTTGAGATGCAACTTAAGGTTTTAAAGAAAAAAATGAAATATATAGAAGTACCTGTAAAGTATCGTAATCGTATTGGTATTTCTAAAGTTTCCGGAACAGTAAAAGGTGCTATCTTTGCTGGCATAAAAATTTTAAGTTGGATATTTAAATATAGTTTTAAATAATGTTGTTAGAAATCATAATCATCACGATTTATACAATCGCTTTGCTAATCATCTTTGCATATAGCTTATCGCAACTTAATTTGTTATTTAATTACTTACGAGCGCAACGTAAAAAGGATGATGCTCCAAAATTTGATTTATCAGATCCTAATCAAATTCCTTATGTAACTATTCAACTTCCTGTGTATAACGAGTTATATGTTATGGAACGCCTGCTAGATAATATCGCATTATTAGATTATCCAAAAGAAAAATTAGAAATTCAAGTACTTGATGATAGTACAGATGAATCGTTACAAACTACAAAAGAGCATATTGAACGTTTACAAAAAACAGGACTTGATATCAAACATGTCACTCGTAAAGATCGTTCTGGCTTTAAAGCTGGTGCTCTTAAAGAAGGGCTTGCTAATGCAAAAGGAGAATTCATAGCCATTTTTGATGCAGATTTTCTTCCAGAAGCTAATTGGCTCAAACGCACTGTACCTTATTTTATAGATCGTAATATCGGAGTTGTACAAACACGATGGGCACATATTAATAGAGATTATTCATTATTGACAAAAGTACAAGCTTTTGCTCTTGATGCTCACTTTACACTTGAACAAGTAGGAAGAAATAGTAAAGGACACTTTATTAATTTTAATGGCACTGCTGGTTTATGGCGTAAGCAATGTATTATTGATGCCGGAAACTGGGAAGGAGATACATTAACCGAAGATCTTGATTTAAGCTATAGAGCTCAACTTAAAAATTGGAAGTTCAAATACTTAGAAAACGTAGAAACTCCGGCTGAATTACCAGTAGTTATAAGCGCTGCGAGATCTCAACAGTTCAGATGGAATAAAGGAGGAGCTGAGAACTTTCAAAAAATGGCATCTAAAGTTGTCAAAAGCAAAAACATGTCTACAAAGACTAAGTTTCATGGCATTCTACATCTACTTAATAGTACCATGTTTTTAAATGTACTTATTGTAGGATTGCTTAGTATCCCAATGCTATATATTAAGAATGAATATGGACACCTCAAAACCTATTTTGCGGTAATGAGTTTCTTTGTTACAAGCACTGTGATTTTCTTTATTTGTTATTGGTATATGTTTAAGAATATATACGGAGGAGGATTCAAACAATTTATACGATACATAGGTATGTTCTTTACATTCTTTAGTATTGCAATGGGCTTCTCTCTACATAATTCTATTGCCGTTATAGAGGGACATATAGGAAAACGAAGTGATTTTATACGTACTCCAAAGTTTAATATAAACAACTTAAAAGATAGCTGGAAAGGCAATAAATATATTAAAAGAAAAATCTCTCTTAATGTCATTATTGAAGGAATTCTAATGCTCTACTTTGCATTTGGGATGTACAGTGCTTTTATTGTAGGAGACCAAGGAGGTGATTTTGGATTGTTTCCTTTTCATTTTATGTTATTTATAGGATTTGGATTTGTATTCTTTAAATCAATAACTTCCAAAGTGTGATCGTTCAGATCTGGAAATATCATAAACTTCCGTTACTTTTTGCCTTACTATCATTAGTACTCTATTGGGTGTTTGCTTATAAGCTTGTACGTAATGATTTTATAACACTATTCTCCTTATATGGAGCCTTATTTTTTCTGTTTTATAAAATTATACAATTAGGAAAAACAGATTTCTGGCTACTCGCCTTTATGGCCTTTATACTTAGGCTCATTTTTATACCTGTAATTCCTAATCTATCCCAAGATTTTTATCGCTTTATATGGGATGGAAGAATGCTTTTAGAAGGACTAAATCCATACTTAACAACGCCATTAAGTTATGTAGAGTCTGGCAATATGAATATAATTGTTCAAGCTGATCAATTATATGCTGGAATGGGAGAACTTAATGGAAGTCATTTTACAAACTATCCTCCTATTAATCAGTTATGCTTTGCTATTGCAGGATTCTTTTCTGGTCATAGTATTATAGGATCTGCTGTTGTTTTCAGAATTTTAATTCTGATTGCAGATATGGGAATCATCATTATAGGGAAAAAATTATTACAAAAAATGGGATTACCGATACATGCTATTTTTTGGTATGCTCTCAATCCATTTATCATCATAGAAATGACAGGTAATCTTCATTTTGAATCTGTGATGTTGTTTTTTGTAATTTGGTCTCTTTATCTTTTACAAAAAGGAAAATGGGTATGGAGTGCTATCTTATTCGCCCTTTCTATCTCTGTAAAATTATTACCCTTATTATTTTTACCTCTTCTATTTCAATTTTTGCTTGCGCGAAACGGTACTCAGAATCAAAATCTATTCCTTTCATTTAAAGGATGGAAGCAAGCTTCTTTATACTACGTAGTTGTACTAGGAACGGTTACTCTTACATTTGCTCCTTTTCTCACAGGAGCTTTTGCTGACAACTTTGGAGCTTCTATAGCGCTTTGGTTTAAAAATTTTGAATTTAATGCTAGTATCTATTACATCATACGCTGGTATGGATATCAAACTATTGGATGGAATATTATAGGTGATGTAGGCCCTTTATTGCCTCGTTATGTAATAGCATTTTTACTACTTCTTGCATTCTTTAGAAAAAACAGAACCTTAAAAGCTACAATTAGTGCTATAGTATTGGGCATCTCTTTTTACTTTTTATTATCTACCACTGTACATCCTTGGTATGTAGCAACTCCACTAATACTATGTGTGTTTACAAAATACCGTTTCCCTCTAATATGGAGTTTCACGGTCATATTAAGCTACTCAGCATATGGACCAGATGGATTTCAAGAAAATTTATGGCTTGTTGGCACCGAATATCTTATCGTATTGAGTGTTTGTATCTGGGAGGTTTTTAGAAAAGAGAAGAAGCCTATCATTGTCTAGTCAACTTATATACATACCCCACTTTACGATTCTTATAATTTTTAGAAGAAGGAAATTCATAATTTAAATCTATACGATATGGTATAGGCGTTATTTGAAAGTCTTTGATATTTTCATCTTCTTCAATGGCACATTCATTTTCATCTTTAGAAGACACTATTATATAAAAAATATCTTCTTTGATATCACTTAGATTTTGAGCAACAGGAATTTTTTCTTCTCTTGCCCATATCATCTCTGGCGTTGTAGTTTGATATGCGTAGATAGTCTTGGTCCCTAAATCTTCCTTTTGTAAAAGCATTTCAAAATTAGAATACCTTGTATTCACAACCTTATTATGACTGCGCAAGGCTCCCAAGCTATAAACCAGTACAATAAGACTAACAATAAGTATAACAATGACATCTTTAATTGATTTCTGATATAACTTTATGAATAATAATACTCCTAAAACAAATAGTATCCCTACAAAAAGATAGGTAAGAACTGGTACATTAAGTATCTTTTCTGTTATGGTCAGGTAGATAAAAGAAACCGAGGCCCCTATAAAAGCTAATCCGACCACTCCAAACGAAAAATAGACAGGAATGATTTCTCGTTTATCTTTAAACTCTTTAAATTGTCGTATTACGTACTCTAAATAAAATCCTGTATTAATTGCCAATGGAATTAAAACTGGCATCAAATATCTTGATTTTTTTTCAGGAATAACAGATAGTAAAACGACGACTAGCAGTGTCCACAAAAGTGTAAACTGATATACTTTCAGATTAGAAACACGTGTTTTTAAATAAGGATATAACAAACCAATAAATGCTGGAACTGTCCAGATTCCGCTTTGCGTAAAAAAACTCCAATAGTAATAAAAAGGGCGTACATTATAACTTGTCCAATTTCCAGTTTCCTTTGATGTAATAGCATTAAATGTCTCAGGATCTGCATATCTCACATACATATACCAACTAAAGCCAAGTGCTAAACCAAGAATTAAAACAATAGGTACTATAATCCATTTTTTTTTAGAAATTTCTTTTCTAAAAATTATTCCATAGGATATTAAAAATGGTAATAACAAAGCATATACGGATACAGGACCTTTGCTGAGCACAGAACATCCTATACTTATAATAGCAAGTAATATATATGCATATAATGTTCGTTCTGACCTAAAGAACTGTACTATACTATAAATAGCAACCAACATAAAAGAATGCGCATAGATATCCCAAGGAGCTTCAAAAATAATTAGAATTACATACAGAGAAGTTATCCCAACAAAGGTATTATATAGACTATGAGATTTATGGAGAGTTAGCTTTCGCGAAAGCATATACAACATACCTCCCAATAACATCACCATACACACTCCTGGCAATCGTAATCCCCAAATATTTTTAATCCCAAAAATAGTAGCAGATAATGCTGTTAACCATGTAGGCAATGGAGGTTTTTGATATCTCGCTTCTCCATTCATCGTGGTAAGTATCCAATTACCATCTGTGAGTATTTCTCGTGCCGTAATAAAATTACGCGCCTCCATAATCGTAATTTCAAGCACATCTAAATATGGCAATAGTAGAACCCCTACTATTGTTATAATAATTAGTATAGGACGCTTCTGTAACATAAAATCACACGTTCTTCTTTTTATACAACATGATATTACGGATATAAATAATTGCTCCCATAACATTGGATATGATTAATACAATATCTTGTCTAATTACAAAATATATAAGTGTCAAGAGGCCTCCTATAAGGCTAATTACCCAAAAACCTAAAGGCAAGATAGCTTTTTTATTCTCTTCGGCATATATCCATTGATAAACAAATCGCATGGCAAAAACAATTTGAGCAATCACGCCTAGAATCAATAACCATTGTTCGATATCAGGATTCTCTAATAGACGTTCTATCCCAAAATCATCCTGATTATATCCATATATCAGAATACTCAGTGGCACTAGGAAAAAAAATAACTGACTCCATTTAGGAATATTTTTCCACTGATTCTGTATTTGTAAATTACGTATGTAAATAAAGTATGTTAATACTTGTCCTAGCATTAAAGCAAAATCTACGCGCAAGTATCCATAAATAAATAATAGAAATGATCCAGAGAGACTTAACCACCAAAAGAAAAGAGGCGTCACAGATTTTTTTTGCTTTTCAGAAAGAATCCATTGAGAATACATTCTTCCTCCAAAAAGCAATTGTGCAATTATAGCAATAATGTAATATTTATCCACGGCTTGTTTTTTCCACAGAATAATTAATATATTTTTTCTTCATCCATAGATAAGCAAAACAATCCATCAATGGTCCTAATAAACGATTCCAAAGTCCAAATTTTGCTTCTCCAGCAATACGAGGAAAATGACGTACAGGCACTTGTTTAATCTCTCCTTTTTGAAGTAAAATCATAGCTGGTAAGAAACGATGTAATCCTTTAAACATAGGGATTCGTTTTGCGTACTCTGTTTTAATAATTTTAAGTGGGCAACCTGTATCATCCATTCCATCATGGGTAAACGTACGTCGAATTCCGTTTGCAATCTTGGATGACATATTTTTAACAAAGCTATCTTTTCGATCTGCTCTCACTCCAGTAACTAAAGCACAATCTCCCATCTCATTAAGCAATTTATTAAAATCTTC
>CAYYSK010000086.1:0-12668 GCA_964474345.1 uncultured Flavobacteriaceae bacterium | reverse complement strand
AATTCTGACAAACGTATACCCCAAGTAAGTAATTGAACAGCGACTCTATGGTAATTCATGGAAAATTGAAGAAACGTGCCATCATCATATATTTGATAGTCTATTTCTTGTTCAAACCATTTTTTACCCGCTTTACTCCACTTTTTTGTATCAGGGATAAAAGGAAATAGCAATCCAGAGAGGTATAACATTAACGTTTCTGTAATTGCATGATTATTACGTACTGCAATTCTAGAAAAATTGATATTATGAAATACGTGATGTAATTGCCAATAGATACTATTCATAATAGTATCAAAGCGTTCTGGAGTTAAGGCTTCAGATTTTTTATAATAGTATAATGCAAATGTCCAGTTAAGAATACGTAAGCTAATTTCTTGACTACATTTATAATTAGGCCCTAGATTAATAGGGTTCTGTTTTATAAAGTCTTCTATTTCAGAAAACACAAAAGCAGCTTGGTCACTATTATTATGATAATCATGACGTATAATGTCATATAGATATGAGAATCGTGCTTTTTCCCAAACATATTTAATATCACCGGCTTCGGTAGACAAATCTTGTATTTCAGACCAATGTTTTGTAACATCATAGCGGTATCCTGTATCAGGATTTACAAGCCAATCATAAGCAGTTCCTAATTCATGTTTTTTACTACTGAAAAAAGTAAATATGCCTTGTTTGCTTTCGCGAAAGCGCACTTCTAAAACTTCACTTTTTTTAGCCGTTACTAAAAGACTTTCTTTACTGTCAAAAAAGAAAGCTGGCGTGTTATTACGCCAATCTTTAAGTGTAATAAACGTTTTAGATTTTGGCGAAGTAGGAAATTTGTTTTTATGGAAACCTAATTTTGAAGATACCATATATTGCACTCTAAAGGCAACATATCGCATCCCCATATTTTTAAATAGATCTATTAATCGTTTTATTTTAGTCAACATCTACCCAAGCGGCTGTTTTGAGGCTTTCTATAGCAGCAAAAGAAGCTTTTGTTGTATTTACTAATTCATCAAAAGGAATTAATGCTTCACCTCCATTATTTATTTGCTTCACTAAAAGTTCAAACTGACTTTTATGACCTTTATCCATTTTAGATTTCATTTTTGAAAACCCTTTGAAACCAAATCCTTTTAGGTTACGCCAATTGTCTAATATTAATGTACGCTCTTGAGAATACACTTCTACACGTTCTTTTGAATATGTTTTGCTACCATTTGCAAAGTAATTGATAACTCCATTTGATCCATTTGCATACTTTAATAAAAGGGTAGCATTATCTGTATTTTCTTCTGGAGCTTTCCCCATAGCATTCATACAAACAGCTATTACTTTACTACCTGTAAAGTAACTTATTAAATCAATAAAATGACAAGCTTCTCCTATGATACGCCCTCCTCCTACTTTTAGATCATGAACCCATACATTTGCAGGAATCATTCCAGCATTCATTGTAGCAACAACGTGTATAGGTGTATTAGAATTTCCTAATAAGGATTTCATTTTTACAGCATATGGAGAGAATCGTCTATTAAAACCTACCGTTAATGTACTATTTGCATTTTTATAAGCTTCTGTAATAGCATCTAATTCTTCTATATTAAGTGCTAATGGTTTTTCTACAAAGACATTTTTATTTGCTTCTAATGATTTTATAACCATTGGAGCATGTAAATTATGTCTTGTTGTAATTGCAATCGTATTTACAATATTTTCTTGTAAAACAGCTTCATAATTTGTTGCGCTATTTGTAATAGCAAATTTCTTAGCAAGTGCTGTCCCAGATACACCTCCAGAACTTATAATGTGAGAAAGATTTGCTTTGGTTCCTTTAATTGCAGGAAGCATTGTCATTTTTGTAAAGTTACCAGCTCCTACAATTGCTAAACCATTAGAACTAGATTCGCTTTTACGTGCTTCACTTACAACTATATCATTAGAGTATACAGCATCTTTATAATTTAAAATAGAAGCTATTGATTTTGAATTTCCTATTTCTCCATAGATTTTAAGGTAGTCATTAAGTTCAACAATCTCAGTTATAAGGGGTTTTACATCAATATCTGAAGCTTGAATAGCATTAAGAATAGTTTGAAAGTTACGTTGTTCTGTCCATCTTACAAATGATAATGGATAGTCTTGTCCTTTTGCTTCATAATTATCATCATAACGCCCTGGACCATATGAACAAGATACTTGGAATGTTAATTCTTTTTCGTAAAAATCTGCCCTACTAATGTCAAGACCTATTACTCCTACTAAGATAATTCTACCACGTTTACGAGACATTTGAGCAGCTTGAGCAATAACGTCATTCGTCTTTGTAGAAGCAGTAATTATAACGCCATCTGCACCTATATTACCTGTAAGCTCTAATACTGTTTTTACAGGATCGTCTCCTTTACCAGGATTGATAGTTTCTATTCCCCATTGTTTAGCCATATTAAGTTTAGATTGATCAAAATCTATTCCTATTACTTTACATCCATTGGCTCTTAATAACTGTGCCGTCATGAGCCCAATAAGTCCCATCCCAGTTACAACTATAGTTTCCCCTATAGTAGGGTTACATAAACGGATACCTTGTAAACCAATACTTCCAATAACCGTAAAAGAAGCTTCCTCATCAGATACTCCATCTGGTACCAAGGCAACTAGGTTTTTAGGTACTGAAACAAACTCAGCATGAGGTCCATTAGAAGCGACCCTATCTCCTACTTTAAATTCTGATACTCCTTGCCCTATTGCTTCTACAATACCTACATTACAATATCCTAATGGTAGAGGTTCTCCAAGCTTATTAAAAACAGCTTCTAAAGTAGGCATTAATCCTTCTGTTTTAATTTTATCTAAAACCTGTTTTACTTTATCAGGTTGTTGTCTTGCTTTAGCTATAAGATTAGATTTACCAAACTCAACAAGCATACGTTCTGTTCCTAAAGAAACCAAACTTTTTGTAGTACGTATTAATACTTGACCACTTTTAGCTTGTGGTGCTGGGACTTCTTCTAGTATGGTTTCTCCTGTTTTAAAGGATTGAATAATTTGTTTCATAAAAGTTTGAATATTTTATTCCATTCGCCTTTTGAATAATCATAAAAATCTGCTTTAATTTTTATAGCTTTACCATATTTAGATTCAAAATCTTTTGCGTTTTCAAATAAAATTAAATTTTCTGGTTTGTTAAATTGGATAAAAAATTCTTTTGCATAGTCTGCTGCATAAACAAATACTGGTTTTCCTGTATGTAAAAATTCAAAAACTGGTAAACCAACAGTTTCAGATGTTGAAGTGAATATTAAAAAATCAACTTCATTATATTTTTCGAATAGTTTTTTTCTGTCAATGGTTCCTATATTATTAAATACTGATTGATCATTAAAGGTCGTTAATTTATTGGGTAATAAGGTTATAATCTGAATATCATTTTCTTTAAAGAAAGGTTTTAATTCTAATAATAATTCTACATTTTTATGAGGAGCATTATATGCTATTGGTAGAATACCTGTTTTTTTTTCATTACTCTCATTATTTTTTTTAGATTTTATTTCTGGAATTTGAAATCCAGGCCAACAAGAAATAACAGGTTTAGATAATTTTGGAAATTTTGATGAGAAAAGATTCTTAATAAAATTGGATTGAACAATGAATTGGTTTTTTCTTAAAAAAAATCGAATTAAAAATTCATATATTCTAATTTTTAATTCTTTATGACTCGAATCTAAAAGTTTATATTGATGGAAATATGTAATTCCATGTTTAGTAAAAAACAAACAATTAATATTATTAAAGCTTATAATTCTTGAGGTTTTATATTTAAAAATATAATAAAGTATCCCTATACTACTAAAAAACAATGTTTGTATACCGCTAGTAGATTTATAAACAACACTAACGTTTGTTTTATCTATATCTAAATCTATAGGAGCCAATATTGTAAAATTAGTATTTGAAGAATCTGGAATTGATTCAATAAAAGTTTTAATTATTGTTTCGGCACCTCCTGTTTTTGCTGCTGATGCATTTATAATTACTTTTTTTGTATTCATCCAATTTAAAATTCCAACTATATTGTACAGTTCATTCTAATTTATATAATTAATAGCATTTTTAAAGCCATTAATCATATCACTTACTTTTCTTTTATTTGAATAATGTTCATACCCATTCCTTCCCATATTTAATAGTTCTTCTTCGAAATTTTCATTTCTAAAAAAATCTTTAAATAAAGATTGATTTTCAAACAAGTATCCATTTTCTCCATTAATTATATTATAAACTTCAGGGCCATGATTAACATCTTTTATCGTTAAAACTGGCACCCCATAAGCAAAACTATGAAGAACGCCTAATCCAACAGCTCCTGGCGAAATATACGCAATTGCTTGACTAAAAAAAGCACCTAATATATCATCATCAGAAGTGCCATCAAAAAAAGATATATGATCTTCCATATTATTTAATTTAACTTCATTTTGTAAACTCAGTTTTTCTTCCTCTCCATCTCCAAGAATATAAAACTTATAACCATCTTTATATAATTCTAGTGAAGCAAATATTCTTATAAAAATGGAAAGTTTCTTTCTTTCTTGTAATCTCCCTACATACAAAAAAACTTTCTGAGACTCAGATGAAGTATCTTTAGCATTTAAAACTTTTATTGTATTATTTGCTACAAAAATTTTATTCTTTTGAATTCCTAAATTACCTATTTTGTTTTTGCCAGATTCATTATAAGTAATAATTGCATCTGCTTTTTTATAACCAATTTTCCTTAATTTATTGATCCATGTATTTTTGCCTAATCCATGTCCCCATACTATTACTTTATTTGGGGTATTTAAAAATGGTATTATAAAAGCATTAATCCAATGAAAATCAAAAAGAGTAATAACAATATCAAAACTTTTGATATTGTTATTAAGGTTTTTAATATATTTTAAATTCTTAAATTCAATAATATCTCCAATGACTTCTTGTATTTCTTTAACATCTTCAAATACTTTTTTCTTCCCAAAATGCAAAACAGTTAGACCATTAGTTTCTTCTGCTAATGTTTTAAAAATTTCAAACCTGTATGCAGGTACTTTAGGTTGAATTAAAAGTATATTTTCAGAATTCCTATTCATAGAATTTATATTAAAGTTTATAGATTTTATAATACGTATTATAGGAATTCATGTCGCTATTGTGTTCTCTTGTATTAGTATAAATGATTAAATTGAACTTAATGAATTTGTCCACTTCAGCATTTTATATAATAGAAATATAAAAAAAGCTGATACTGTACTTCGTATTAGGTATGGTTGAAGTCCTCCCCAAACAAAATCTGGTATTACACATAAAAAAGCTATTGCCATCAAAAAAGAGAATAATTTTTTATAAGTATATAATGTTGGTGTTTTATTAAAATTTCTTGCTATTAATTTTAAAGTAAAAAACATTAAAAATGGACCAATCAACAAACCAATATAAGAGAAATTTCCATAGGCTTCTATAATAAACAGACCAGCTAGACTATAACCAGTATCTTTATAAGACGGAAAATACCATTTCACCATCTGATGCCCAAAACCTTTCGGTTTATTTGTCCATATTGATCTTGGAATATAAAATAGAATAGCTGCCACATAAGACTCTCCATTTACAGGTTTAATCTTTTTATTATTAATATCATTATAGATTTTTTCAGAATCATTTAAAGGAGAAAATACGCTTCCTGCACCTTTTCCAGTTTGTAATGCTTCTCCTAACGTATCTGCATGTCTTATAAAACCTCCAAAACCTATTAGTAATGGTATCATAAAAAATAAAGCTAGTTTAATTTTTCTCACATAATCTTTAAATAAAAGAGAAGTAAAAAATAAGCTTATACTTAAAAACTGTAGTAATAAAAGTCTACCATATCCTGACCAAAAAAGTGTTAAAAAAATAATAGCAATTAAAATATCTAATATGGCAAAATTGATGTATTGATTACCAAATTTTTTTCTATTATGAAATAAAAAACTTGTAAAATAAACTGAACACAAAAAGAAACCTATGGTTTGAAATCTTAAAAAATGTCCTCCTATTATAAAGTTTAGAGCAAATAGAATACCTAATGTAACTACCATTAGAAAAAATATACGTCTAATTGTTTTTTTTGAAATAGGTAATTTTAAAAAATTAGAAATTTGAGAACCGTTTGTTTTTATTCTAGAAATTAATATAGATGTTAAAAATAAGCTGAGATGTAGACCCCAAGAAGACTCATATGCGTTTGCAAAGTAGCCTATTAAAATTTTCAAATAGACATGAGCCATAAAAACAAAAATAAATAAACTAAAAGCGTAGATAGATTTTACACCAAAGAAATCTTCTTTTAAATACATCTTTAAAACAAAAAGGAAATGAATAAAAATAAAGATGTCTATCATAAATCAATGTTTATTTTAATAAGGTCCATCTATATTATTTGATTATAGTTGGTTTGAAATTTTTGATTTCCTCATAAGTTTTTAATGAAACTGGTGATCTATTTTTTAATCCCATGGATAATGTGCCAAAAAAATTCTTAATATAACCTTTCAAAAACTTCTTTAAAAAACCATTTTTAAATGAATAATAAATATAAATAGGAGTATATCCTAAAACAAAAAATATCATTTTTAAAGTTGGAAACAAAGAGGTTGCTACATAAAGTTTATTAAAGTAAGCATAGATTTGCTCTTTTGATCTATCTCTTGCTGTATCACTTCTTTTATGCCATAAAACAACACTAGTGTCTCTTATTATTTTATAATTATTATCAAAAATTTTGTATGTGAGAAAATATTCTTCAGCACCATACATAAAATGAGAAGGATATAAACCCGTAGTAGTATATATTTCTTTTTTATGTAGACAAATACCACCTTGAAAATTATTATGATAATATTTTTCAGGATTAATGATATCACATACTGGATCTATCTCTTTTCTTTCTTCAAAATCATAGACAATACCAGTAACAACACCTAAATTTGAATTATTATGAAAGTTAGCCATCGCATTTTCTACAGCATCATGATGAAGAACTCCATCATTATCTAAGTAAAATATATATTCGCCGTTACAATAGTTTATTCCTTTATTTCTACCACCAGGACAGCCATAATTCTTGTCTAATTCAACAATAATAAGGTCAGGAAAATTTCTTTTTGAAAGTTCTATAGAGTTATCAGTAGAACCATTATCAATTAAGATCACTTCTATATTATTGTATGACTGATCATAAGCACTTTGTATAGCCTCTTGAGTATCCTGCGCTCTATTCCAATTTAATATTTGAATACTTACTAACGGAGGGAAATCAGTCTTTAATTTGTTCATATTTATACCAAATTAATCTTTAAAAATACTATCGGCAACAGCTGTCATATTGCTTTTAAAATAATTCAATATTTCTGGATTTTCAATACGTGTAGATTTTTTTTCAAAATCAGGAATTTCAGAATACTTATGTATTTTAATACCTAAATCATCAAGAATTGAGAGGCGAGTATCATCGGTTCCAAAATAAAATGTTTTTTTGTTATAAGCTAATGCTGGTAAAGCTCCATGTAATCTACCAGAAACAACATACGTAGCATTTTTGAAATAAGATAAATATAACTCTATATCGCCATTATAAGTGATAACTGGAAATTTCCAACCCGCTGCTTTCACCATTTCTTTTCTTCCTTTCTCATGCACAATCCCAATCACCTTATGATTTTCTGCTAATTTACTAGCATAATATACTTGTTTATGAAAATTAGCTCTTCCAAAAGAAAATAATACATAGTCTCCATCATTATTTATATTATCTGGTTTTAGAAATAAAGTAGGACAACCAGCATATAATGTATTTATATTATTCTTTTTTAGCATTTCATATGTAAAACGGTCTCTACTACCTATTATTCCGCTAAGACTATTTACGATGTTTAAATTAGGTGTTGGATTTTTACCAAAACTTATAATTCTTGTTCTTAAAATAAAATCTTTGCTTTTTTGAGGATACCACAATGAACCAGCAAGGCAGTATGCTTTATAATTAGATGAGTCTATGTGATCCAATGCTTTATTCTGTCCAGGGGTCAGCATAGTACATCCTGGAATTAATAATTTTGAATGTTTTGAAGTTGGAATCGTGTCTGAAAAAGAATCAAAATGATCAAAATCAACTTTAAAATTATCCTTAAAATAATCCTTAAGAAAACTTTGTGTAGCATATTCGATAACATGGTTACCGTAATTAGTTGAACTGTCTGTGAAATTTGCGTATAACATTTTCAAATTTATCTTTTAATTAAGAATAATTTTAAATTATAAAAATCTGATTTTTTTAAGATTGTAAAACTAGATAAAGTATATATAAATACCAATAATACTTTATAACCTAAAGTATTAAAGTTACTTTCATAAAGTATTATACAACTTATGATTATACATATGTATAACATTAGTTGCAAGACAACTTTGTAATTTATTTTTAAGAGTTTAAATATTACGGCAATTCTATTTATATTATAAATAGAAAACAAGATACTTAATAGTACTGGAATAAAAGCGAAACAATTAACTGGACAGTCTAAATAATACATAATAAGTGCGCCAACAACACTTAGGAAAAGTCCGAAATAAGAAGTGAATTTAAGTTTTTCATACGTGATGATCATGATAGCACTAGGTACAGATATAATACCTATAGCTGTAAATATTAAAAAATACTTACAAAACACCAATAGGTCTGTATTAGCTTCTCCCAACCAAATAATAAGGAAATCCTCTAAAAAAGCTGTTGACATAATAACAATACCTCCGCCTACAATTAAAAAGAGCTTATTACTTAACATAAAATACTTCAGCAAATCATTAATTTTTTCTTGACTTTTTAAAATATTAAAAACAGGTCTGATAGCATTTGACAAAATATTTATAAAGCCTCTTAAAAGGTTATTAAGCTGTACTCCTATTCCATAATAACCAGAAAAAATTAATCCATATCTACTAGCAACAACTAAGGCTGGTAATTGAATGAAAAACACATAATTAAGGCTATTTATAAAATTATATAAATTAAATTTTAGTATTTCTAATAAATAAGAAAATTGTATGTCCTTAAATTTAATTCTAAGAAACTTTGAAGTATTTTTCCTTGCATAATAATAAGTAACTAACAAGTGGAAACAAAATTCTATTGCCAGAATAAGGCAATAAACAACGATACTTCTATTAAAGACAAACAGTGTAAGAACTAAAATAGTTCTAAGTAAAAAGCCAAAAGTAATAACATTTGCTATAATATCTACACGATTTAACGCCTGTAGAATAGCTATAAAAGGCAATTTAATTATTTGTAATAATGTGGTTATTGCTGTTAAGTAAAAGACATATCTAACCGTTTGTATTTCAGTATCATCATTTATTATGTTTTGCAAAAAATATTTAGAATAAAGAAATAGAATTAATCCAATTACAAAAACTAAAAAATAGATTATTAGTAGCGTACCACTATAATATTTATTGAATCCATTATAATCGTTTATATAATAGCTATCTGACAAACGTTTACTAGTTCCTCCAGAAATACCACTTTGCACTATAGATAATAAAGAAACGACTGATATTGAAAGGGTTAAAATACCCCAATTCTTAACACCTACAGAAGTAATGACGTAGGAAATCAATAAAAATCCAACAATCATTTGAACAAGTTTTGACACTAATCCAAAACCAGTATTTCTGATAAAATTTTTCTTTAAGTCCAATTTGGTTTACTTATTTAGATGTAGTATCAAATAATTAATTACGTAAGATAGCCTATCAAATATTCTGATATTGTTAACAGAGCATTAATTGATTACTATTTCATTTATTTACGCCAGCAAAATCTAATATAATTTTGTCAGTATTTTTTGGAAGTTCTTTAAATTCATCATGAGCAACTAAATATACCACGATATCCGCTTTCGCAAAAGCATCCGTATATGTAGTTAATTTAAATACCTTATGCTCTTGTATATTAGGTTCTACTATATAAAACTCTTCATCATTCGCATCTTGTAAAACCTTTTGCGCTATATACTTTGCAGGAGATTCTCGCAAATCATCAATATTAGGCTTAAAAGCAAGTCCCATTAATGCTATTTTTGGTTTTCTACCGTGATCTAGTTGGAATTGCAACTTAGCGTTCTTTACTTGTTCAGCACACCAGAAAGACTTATAATTATTAATTTCCCTAGCTTTTCCAATGATTTGAGACTCCATTGGGAAATCTGCTACAATGAAATATGGATCTACTGCAATACAATGACCTCCTACTCCACATCCAGGTTGTAAAATATTTACACGTGGATGTTTATTTGCAAGACTAATCAAATCCCATACATTAATATCTGCTTTTGCACAGATGAGAGATAGTTCATTTGCAAATGCAATCTGTACATCTCTAGAAGAATTTTCTACAAGCTTACACATCTCAGCGGTTCTGGCATTAGTAGAGTGCAATTCTCCTTTTACATAACTACTATAAAAAGCAATAGCTTTTTCTGTACTAGCATTATCTACACCACCTATAACACGATCATTATGCACTAATTCGTACATAACATTACCAGGTAAAACACGCTCTGGGCAATATGCTATGTATAATGAATCTTTTAATTCTGGACGTTCAGTATAAATTAAATCCATCATCTTCTCTGTAGTTCCTACTGGAGATGTAGATTCTATAATATATAAATCACCTTTTTTTAATAACGGTAATATACCTTTTGTAGCTGCTTCTACAAAAGAGATATCTGGTTCATTTTTATCTTTAAAAGGAGTTGGAACTACTATTAAATAATTATTTGCTTCAACAGCTTTTACATCCGCTTTAAGAAATCCTCCTTTTACAGCTTTTGCAACTGCGTTGTCTAGTTCAGGCTCAATAATATGAATTTCTCCTCTATTAATGGTTTCTACAACCTTAGGATTAATATCTACTCCATGTACATTTACTCCGTTTGAAGCAATTAGAGCTGCGGTTGGAAGGCCTATGTATCCTAGGCCTATCATGACTACTTCTGGTTGCATGTATTTAGTTTTGATTGATTATAAATTCAACGATACGTTCACAAGCTTTTCCATCACCATAAGGGTTATGTAATTTACTCATTTTTGTAAAACGATCTGGATTGTTCAATAAGTCTAATGTTTCAGAAACAATTAAGTCCTTATCTGTCCCTACAAGTATTACAGTTCCAGCATCTACTGCTTCTGGTCTTTCTGTAGTATCCCTCATTACCAATACAGGTTTTCCAAGACTAGGAGCTTCTTCTTGAACTCCTCCACTATCAGTAATGATAAGTTTAGATCTATTCATTAACCAAATAAAATCTTGATATGCTAATGGATCAATCAATAAAATATTATCTACGTTAGCAAGTATGCGTTTTACAGGTTCTTGCACTTTGGGATTAAGATGTACAGGATAAATGATAAGGTGATCAGATTTATGTGTAGCAATTTCTTTTAAAGCCTTGCAAATTCTAACAAATCCATCTCCATGATTTTCTCTACGATGACCTGTAACTAAGAGGACTTCTTTTTGCCTTATTGTTGTAGCTAAATCTTTAATCAAATCACTAGGATCATTATTTACTTTATTTACACTATCCAACAATGCATCTATAACAGTATTACCAGTAACTATAATTTGATTTGAAGGTATATTTTCTTTAAGTAAGTTACTTTCAGAGGTTACTGTAGGTGCAAAATGAAAATCTGCTATTCTTCCAGTTACTTGTCTATTTATTTCTTCAGGAAAAGGAGACCATTTATCATTAGTACGAAGCCCAGCTTCAATATGACAAACTTTTGATTGATTATAAAAACCTGCGATACTAGTTGCCATTGTAGTAGATGTATCTCCATGAACAAACACATATTCTGGGCAAAAAGATTCTAATACAGATTTCATACTTGTAATAATATCTGCTGTTAGTGAATATAGATTTTGATCAGGCTTCATGAGATTTAAATCAAAATCTGGGGTTATGTCAAAAAAATCTAAAACTTGATCTAGCATTTCTCTATGCTGAGCAGTTACACAAACTTTAGTATCAAACACATTTGGGTGTCGTTGAAATTCTTTTACAAGCGGTGCCATTTTTATAGCCTCAGGTCTTGTACCAAATACTATTAGAACTTTTTTCAAATCAATTAAAATTGGTTATTTATCAGTATAAATAAGGGGGGTGCAAATATAGAATGTTTCATTTTGATAAACTAATTTTCAAAAGATGTCTTTACTATACCCGTAATGTGCTTTTAATCAATTAACTATACAATCAAGTTTTTTCTTCTTAAATTAAAACTTAACTTGAAATAAATAATTTCATAATATTAGAATCAAAATAAGGAATCTTATTTCCTAATTGTAAAGCATTACTTTTAATTTTTACAACACTCTGCTTATGTGTAGAATAGGATTTTATTAATGATATTAATCCTTCAACATCATTATATTCTAGGCCTACAGCAACTTCTTCATGTATTAATTTCTTAGCAGTTATAATTTCTTTATTAACTATAATACCTACTCCAGTTTTAAGAGCATCTCCCCATTTATTTGAGGCTGCATACCTATTGATTTCTGAAACAGGGTCATAATATGT
>CAYYSK010000085.1:0-12759 GCA_964474345.1 uncultured Flavobacteriaceae bacterium | reverse complement strand
ACGATTTGAACTCTTTAACGAATATGATAGGTTATTAACCCCTAGATTCTTCTAACACATATTTATCATGAAAAAATACTTTATTCTCTTATTTATTTTATCTACCCCGGTCATTACAACAGCCCAACAAAGTAAAATTTCTAGAGGAAATAAAGACTTTAATAAATTCAATTATACAGAAGTACAAGAAATATATGAAAAAGTTGCAGACAAAGGTTATGAATCTGCAATGCTTTATAAACAATTAGGTGATAGCCATTACTTAAATGCATCTTATGATAAAGCTCAGATATGGTATGGAAAATTGCTAGAAAAATATGAAGACAATGTAGATGCAGAGACCTATTTTAGATATGCTGTTGCACTTAAAGGAACAAAAAATTATAAACGTTCTGATGAGATAATGACACGTTTTAAAGATCTCTATAGTAAAGATAAAAGAGCACAACTTTTTAATAAAAAACCAGATTACCTTAGAGAGATTGAAACCTATAGAGATACTTATAAGGTTACTGAGATTTCAATAAATTCTGGATATTCTGATTTTGGACCAGCTTTTTATAATGACAAATTGATCTTTTCATCTGCAAAAGATACAGGCTCTTTTGTAAAGAGAATTCATAAATGGAATGGACAACCATTTTTAGATCTTTATGAAGTATCACTTGAAGATGTATCTGCAGACGGAGTTACTCATAAAAATATTAAGAAATTTGACAAAAGTATTAATAGTCCTTTTCATGAAAGTACACCTACTTTTACAAAAAGCGGAGATACCGTGTATTTTACTCGTAATAATTATAATAATGGAGTATACAGAGATGATATAGATGGCACCAATAGATTAAAAATCTATAGAGCTATTAAAAATGAAAATGATAAATGGGGAGATGTAGAAGAACTTCCATTTTCTAATGATAATTATACCGTTGCCCACCCTGCATTAAGTTTAGATGGAAAAAGACTTTATTTTTCTTCTGATATGCCTGGAACTTATGGAGGAGCTGATTTATGGTATGTAAACATTTTACCCGATGGGACTTATAGTGCTGCTGTAAACCTAGGTAAAGATATTAATACAGAAGGAAGAGAATCATATCCTTTTATATGTGATGAGAATGATTTCTATTTTGCATCTACAGGTCATGTTGGTTTAGGAGGGCTTGATATTTTTAAAACCACACTAGGAGATAATGGAGAAGCTACAGAGATTGTAAACCTTGGTGAGCCTGTAAATACATCAAAAGATGATTTTGCTTTTATAATTAATAATGCATCTAATAAAGGATTTTTATCTTCAAATAGAGGAAATGATTCTGGGAATGATGACATTTATATGCTAGAACGAAACCCTCCAGCACCAGAACCACCTTGTAATATTGTATTAAGCGGCTTAGTAACAGATAAGTTTACAGGAGAAAAACTAAGTGAAGTATCTGTAACATTATCAGACATCAACAAAAATGTATTTGAATCTTCTATAACAAATAATACTGCAACTTTTAATTTTGATCCTAGTTGTGATAAAGTAATAGTACTAAAAGCAGAAAAGGAAGGATATAAATCTGCTGAGAAAATAGTAACAATTCCACCTAGTTCTGCAGAATTAGAAGAGTTATTACAATTAGAAAAAGAAGTACCATCTCCTATAAGAATTTTAGATATTCTTTTTGACTTTGATCAAGACTATATTAGAAGCGATGCCGCTGTAGAATTAGCAAAAGTGTTGGTTTTTATGGAAAAATACCCAACTGTTCGCATAGATGTAAGATCGCATACCGATAGTAGAGGTAATGATGATTATAATCAAGACTTATCAGAAAGAAGAAATATATCTACTAAAAAATGGCTTATAGATCATGGAATAGACTCTTCACGTTTAATAGGTAGAGGATATGGAGAATCAAATCCTATTAATACGTGTAAAAATAATGTGCCTTGTAGTGAAGCTGCGCATCAACTTAACAGACGTAGTGAATTTATTATATTGGAGGATTGATAAAATATATCTGTCTGTTTGTTTAAAAGCACTCTTTATATAGAGTGCTTTTTTCATATAATAAATTGCTATTTTGTATTTTTACGGAGCATATGAAAGAAGAACTAGTCATCCTGGTAGATGAGCAGGATAATCAAATAGGCTTAATGCCTAAAATGGAAGCTCACGAAAAAGCAATCCTTCATCGCGCTTTTTCTGTTTTTATTTTTAATAATAAGAATGAACTCATGCTTCAACAGAGAGCATTACATAAATATCATTCTCCAGGTTTATGGACAAACACGTGTTGTAGTCATCAAAGAGAAGGAGAAGATAATATAACTGCAGGAACCCGAAGACTCCAGGAAGAAATGGGATTTGTGGTGCCTCTTAAGGAGACAACATCATTTATTTATAAAGCGCCTTTTGATAATGGACTTACAGAACATGAACTCGATCATATTTTGGTAGGCTCCTACGATGGAAAACCTATTATTAATCAAGATGAAGTTGCTGCCTGGAAATGGATGCCTGTTGAAGCTGTTAAAAATGATATAGAAGAACACCCAGAAGTATACACAGCATGGTTTAAAATTATTTTTGAACGATTTTACTCCCATTTAGAATTATGAAGATTACCGTAAATAGGCGTGCACATTTTAATGCAGCACATCGATTATATCGTAAAGATTGGGATGATGTTACTAATGAAAATGTATTTGGAAAATGTAGTAATCCTCATTTTCATGGCCATAACTATGAACTGATTGTAGGTATTACAGGAGAGATCGATGAAGAAACTGGATACCTCATTGATTTAAAAATTGTAAAAGACCTTATAAAATCTGAAGTAGAAGATGTACTGGATCATAAAAATTTAAATCTAGAAGTACCTGCTTTTAAAAATACAAATCCAACGGTAGAGAATATAGCAGTATTTATTTATAATAAAATGAAACCTGTATTGGATGTTAAGTATGACCTTACCATTACCTTATATGAGACTCCTCGTAATTTTGTAGTATATAAAGGAGAATAATGAAACTATCAATAGGAGATAAGGCACCCATATTTTCATTAAAAAATCAAGAAGGTAAAATTGTTAATCTAAATTATTATATAGGAAAAAACGCTCTTGTTGTTTATTTCTATCCCAAAAATTTTACACCTGGATGTGTAGCTGAAGCGTGCAGTTTTAGAGATCATTTTGAAGAATTTATAGATGTAGGTGCTAAGGTAATTGGTATAAGTTCAGATAGTGTTTCTTCACATGCTCGTTTTGCAAAAAAATATAAACTTCCGTTTATAATGCTTTCAGATAAAGAAGGTCATGTGAAAAAAATGTATGATATACAAGGAAATTTCATGGGACTTATTCCTGGAAGAGAAACGTTTGTAATAGATAAGAAAGGCATAATTAGAATGCGTTTTAATAGTATGATGGCATCTAAGCATATATCTGAAGCTCTGCGAATAGTAAACAAAATTTGTAATGAATAATAAAGATTGGTATCCACTAAGATTTCAACCGATTTTAAAAGAGAAAATTTGGGGAGGAAATTCTCTAAAAACATTCCTTAATAAAAGTGAAGAAGACCTACCTTTTGGTGAGAGTTGGGAGATTGCAGATTTACCAAACAATCAAAGTCTCATTACAAACGGGCATTTAAAAGATAAAGAATTAGGAGAGGTCGTTTCCGCTTTCGCGAAAGCAATATTAGGATCATCTGTCGTTGAGCGTTTTGGAACTAATTTCCCTTTACTTATAAAATATATCGATGCAGCAGATGATCTATCTGTCCAATTGCATCCTGACGATATACTTGCAGAACAATTGCATAAAGGGAAAGGGAAAACAGAAATGTGGTATATCCTTAAAGCTGAGCCTGGAGCACAGCTTATTATAGGATTTAAAGATGAAATGACGCTAGAAGAATTTGACATTTCTGTTGCTAATGCTACAATAAATGACCACCTTCAATATATTAATGTACAAGAAGGAGATTCATTTTTTATAAGTGCAGGACTTATTCATGCCATAGGAAAAGGTATTGTACTTGCAGAAATCCAGCAGACATCAGATATTACTTATAGAGTTTTTGATTATAATAGAAAACAGCAGGATGGTACCTTACGAGATTTACATATAGATCATGCGCGTAAAGCTTTAAAGTTCACAAATTCTAGTGATTATATACTATCCTATGATAAAGATCTATTAGGTGCGCAAGTTTTAAAGCATGGAGCATATTTTAAGACAGATATAGTACAAATAAAATCAACTTCTCATAGTATTTTTCGCACCGATAGTTTTACTGTTATAATGATGATTTCTGGTAGTATTACTTATACTTTTAATACTACTACAAAAACACTTGAGATAGGGGAGACCTTACTAATTCCAGCAGATTGTATAGAATGTATCTTCCAAGGAATTGATGCTAAATTTCTTGAAGTTTATCTTTAAATCGATATAAATTACCTTAATTTTGCACTAAATAATGTATTATGGCAAATATTAGAGATTTAAAGAAAGATATCAATTTTGTATTAGGTGATATTATAGATGCAGTATATGTATGGGAAGCACTTAATCCAGAGAGTGATGCTAAGCAAGGAGAAGCAGTAATTGATGATGCAATTGAAACCTTTGATGTGCTTATTGAAAAAGTAAACAATAGAAAAGTAGAAAACAGAAAAAAACATTTAGGTATAGTACGTGCTGAGCTTGAAGAAAAAGCAACAGCTCTTGTAGATCGTATAAATAAACTTTAATTTTTTTCAAAAAAGTTGTTGCAAATATGAGATTCTATTTTATATTTGCAGCCGCAATGCCGATGTAGCTCAGCTGGCTAGAGCAGCTGATTTGTAATCAGCAGGTCGTGGGTTCGAGTCCCTCCATCGGCTCTAAAGAAAGACTTCCTATTAACAGGAAGTCTTTCTTGTTTTCACTCAACTTTAAAAACATATATAGACGCTATAACTATCGTTAAAAATCTAATTGTTAATGATTCTTAAAAGAGAATTTATTACATATGCTTTTCAAAGACTTATAAATTCGTATATTGACGACTAGGATGAAGTTTATATGTATTTGTAAAATTAGACTAGACATCATATTTTTTTACAAAAACAAACTAACTCAACCAACTAGGATTCCCTATCTATTATATTAGATAGGGAATTTTTATTTTTAGATGAATTAAAATATTATAATGAAAAAAGAACTACTTTTCATTTTCAGCATCTTTACGCTCTTGGATTAATTTTTTTAATTGTTTTCCATATTTAGAGCGTCGTATCTTGTTTGGAAACTTATTATACAATGTATCTAAATAAGTCACATTTGCATCAGGGATTTGACTCAATACAAGAAAAGGGGCCATTTCTAAGTTAGCATTGGTAGATACAAATTGTCCAGTATATCTATATTTTGTCTTTAATAAACGTTGTAAAGAGTCATCATATTTTAATATTTCTTCCTGAGCACCAGCAACTTGAGCATCGTAAGAACCTTTAATAAGGTCAAGGTTTTTGTTATTAAATTTTTGATTCATTTTCTGAAATTCGGTCCATCTCATTTGATTTTCAGAACCTATAACAGCTGCAAAACCTTCAAAGTTTTTAAGAGATGTTGTAATATTCATTTCTCCAGATTCTGCAAAGAATAAGATACGGTCATCATATCCAGATGCATCTACTTTATCTAAATGTAGGTATAATACTTCTGGTTCATCAAGGTTGAGTGCAAATTCAAATTCTGGCTCACCATCTACAACTAAAGAATCTATATTTACAAGTATAGTATCTTGAATACGTTGTAAATATATAGTTCCTTTTTTAAGCCCTTTTACAGTTCCAGATACTTTAAAGTTTTCTGTTTCAGAACAAGCAATTAACATGCAAGTACATAGAATAAAAACGAAAATCCTTCTCATCAAAATGGTTTATTTTAGATAACAAAGATGCTACTATTTTCTTTGAAAAACTAGTTCGCTGAAACCATTTCCATTAAAATTGTACACAATATAGCACCATAGGTTCCTACTACATATCCAAAAACAGCTAATAAAACACCTACACTAGCTAATGATGGATGAAATTCTGCAGCTACTACAGGAGCAGACGCAGCTCCACCGACATTAGCCTGACTCCCTACAGCAAGAAAGAAAAACGGAGCTTTAATAATTTTTGCAACTAATATAAGAAGTCCAGCGTGTATAGCCATCCATACAAGACCTATTGCTATAAGTCCTGGGTTTTCAAAAATCGTAGTTAAATCCATTTTCATACCAATAGTTGCTACTAGAATATAGATAAATACACTTCCTAATTTACTAGCGCCTGCCCCTTCATAATTTTTTGCTTTAGTATATGAAAGAAGAATACCAATGAAAGTTGCAATAGTAACCATCCAGAAAAATTTTGACCCAAAAGATGCCAGTGCTGAATCTTTAGGAATATCTTCAAATAGCAAAGCCATACCGTCAGCACCCCAATGAGCAATACCAACAGCTCCAAATGCTAATCCCATCATAATCATTAAATCTGATAGACTTGGATTTCGTTTGACACTATCCGCAAACGTAGATACTTTTTCTTTTAATTCTGTAATTGCAGTATTATCTGCTTTAAGCCATTTATCTATTCGCTTGGTTTTACCTATGCCTAATAGAAGAATAGCCATCCATAAATTTGCAACTACAATATCTACGAGTACCATTCCTCCGTATTTATCTGGATTATATTGATAGATTTCTAGCATCGCTGCTTGATTGGCTCCTCCTCCAATCCAACTCCCGGCGAGAGTTGATAACCCCCGCCATACAGCATCAAAATCTGCACCACCAACAGTTTCAGGAGATACAAGAGAAATTAATAAAATTGCTATAGGCCCACCTATAATGATACCTATAGTACCAGTAAAGAACATAACAAGGGCTTTGACACCTAGATTGGCAATAGCTTTCAGATTAATGCTTAATGTCATTAATACTAATGATGCTGGTAATAAATATCTAGAGGCAACATAATATAATTGAGAAGAATCATCGCTTACAAGTCCTAAAGAGTTAAAAATTGCTGGGAGTAAATAACACATTAATAGTGCTGGAATTACTTTGTAAAAACGATACCAAAAACCTGATTTTTGATTTGATGTATAAAAAACTCCAGCGAGTGCTACTGCTAGAAGACCAAAAACAATAGCATCATTTGTAAAAAAAGCGTGTTCTTCCATAAAGTATATAAATATGTAATTTTAATGGTTCATTATACGCTTTCGCGAAAGCGTACTGAGCACTACAATATACTACTTATAAATATAACCAATAGGTCACCTTTAAATTAAGGGAGCGCACTCTTGGCGCAAAAACAGTGTCTGTAAAGTAATTATCATTATAGACTAAGAATAAGTCTGAAAGGGGAGCAAAACGCCATTGTAATCTTGAGTTAATACCAAGATTATCTTGTAAAGAACTATATTGAATGAGTGTATTCCAGAATAATGATTTACTAAAAGTTACTTCTACACGAGGACTGATCAACCAAATATCATTATCCGAAAAAGGATCTGGTAAATCTATATTATCATAACGAGCATTTAATCCAATAGCTAAATGTGGTTGTAGCCTTAAATTCATTCCTCCTTGTAACGTGAGTAAATCTCCATTAAAAAACTCCCCATACGTTGTATTTAGGTTATATGAAAACACATTACGCATGTCAGATCTATATTCTGCTTCTACACTTTCATAGTAATACTCAGTATTTGCAGCAAGTTCAAGACCTCCAGAACGTGATGGGTCAAATCCACCAAAAAGGAAAGTATACCTTGAACGTCCAGTGACACTAAGGTTACTTGTGTTTTTAAATTCAGCTTGCCAGCGAGGAGCAAAGGTGTGGTCTGCTTTTTGAAAATCTAATTCTGGGCGAAAAACAAAAAAAGTTCCTAAAGAGAAAATATGCCTGTTTATACTTCCTTTTTTTGGAAAAATAAGACGTTCTATTCTATTAAAAGATCTAAGAATGTCTTTACGCGGAATAAAACCTAAGTCAGAATTAAAATCATCACCTACAAAAATATTAGATGTCAGTATACGCCAGTTATTGCGATTGTATTCTAAGCGTACACCACCAGAAAAATCATTGCTAGTTATATTTGGGGTAAAGGATTTATGTAAGAAAAATTTACCATTCCAACTATTGTCTTTATTTGCTAAGTTGTAATCTATACCTATGAGTCTATTGTATTCTTCATCTGGAGTAACAAAAGATTCATTACTTGTATTTTGTCGATTTACAAAAATAACTCCAATATTAGAACGACTAAATACTTTGTGTTGTAAGGCTACAACCGTGTTATTATTTCCAGCAATCTCTCTTTGAGTTTCATTTGCTGTTTGTATATTGAGTAAGCCAACTCTAAAATTATTATTTAATTTACCGCTTAATCGAGCACCGGCTAAAATGTCATTTTGTGTGGAGTTTCCGTCTATATCTGTGGCAATACCTATACGCCTAGAAAAGAAAGGATTTGCAGCACGTGAATCTCCAAAATCTGCAAATAGATCATTGTTTTCAATAAAAAATTGACGCCGTTCAGGTAAATTGACTTCAAAACGACTCAAATTTGTAATGACATTATCCACCTCTACTTGTGAAAAATCTGGATTTATAGTTACATCTAAATTAAGACTATTTCCTATGGTGAATTTTGCATCACCACCTACTTTAATATCTGTAGTTTCTTCATCAGTTTCAAAATCTTTACCAACCAATCCATTTACGTATGGAATGATTGATATGGGGCTACGAGGACTACCTAATGGTTTTTCAAAAACCATATCACCCATATAGGCTAAATTAAAAATAAACTGACTTTGCGGAATCTGAATCCACGTGTTTCGTTCGTTTCCTTGTGTATCAAATTGATAAGAGTTAAAACGCCACCTTGTTTCGCCTTCGCGAAATTTAAAAGCAGAGAAGGGGATGGCCCATTCACAAATATAATACCCATCATATTTTTGAGTTTCACCTACCCATTTTGTGTCCCAACTCGTTGTAAAACCTCTTAAATCTGTACCTCCTCCAGATACAAGTGCTTCTCGCAATACACCTTCTGGATTTGATCCAAAAAGAAATGCATTTGCTCCATCATTAAAAGTGTCAAACATTAAAGTGATATTATCACTTCCACCTGCTCTAAAATCACGACGTAATGATGGGACGATATAATCCTCTCCTTGTGCGTAGATTTTTATACCTACGTATAATTTTTGATCATCATATAAAAATCGAATCTCTGTTTGATTTTCTGCTTGCACAGTATCGCTAGGAAAATATTGCCAAAAATCTTTTGCAGGAGCTACTTGTTCCCATATAGCTTCATTTAGATTACCATCTATCTTTATGGGAGTGTTTATATGTTTTACAAAGACTTCTTTCTTTTGAGCAAAAGTGCTAATTCCTATGAGCAAAACAAGTAGAAACAGTAATTTTCTAAGCATGCTTGCAAATATAATTGGAATAGATATTAAAAAAAGTTTTTTATGATCCTTTTAACCAACTCTTGCGAAGCTTTAATTCTGGACCTTCTACAAAGTATTGTAATTCTATTAAACTTGGTTTACTAATCATTGGTTGTGTTGTTTTGCCAGATAATGTGATTTCTTCTCCATCTCTTTCTACTACAAAAGTGACAGCATCACCTTCCTTCCAATTATTTGAAGTTGAAATAAGATCAAAAGCATTTAATAAGTTGTATTCTTTATTATTAATTTTCTTAATAATGTCACCTCCCTTTATATTCATAGTCTTAAAGAAAGAATGGAGTTCTATTCCTTGCCTCACAAAAAGCGTATTATCAGATTGTGATCCATCTATGTAAGGAGTACTAGAATTTATATCTATAAAATATCCAGTAGGAACAAGTGATGTATTGTATTCTAAGCCAACCTTATCAAAAAAGGCGCTATAATTAATTGGTGCTGTACCTATCACGTGCTTTTCAAAAAACTCACCTATTGCTGGATATGTCATTGCTGTAATTTGTGGTATAATTGCAGCATCTTCAAAAGGACGATTTGCTCCATAGCGATCTGTTAGTTCTTTCATAAGACTTAAAACGCCTCTTTCTCCTTTACTATTCTCACGCATTAAAATATCGAGACACATTCCTATAAGTGCCCCTTTTTCATATACATTTCCATAATTAGAAGCATAAGGTTCATCTAATATATTTTGACTCATTTTTGTAAATGATAATGAATCATTATAACTTTTTGAATTTGTGATTTTAGAAACTATAGTATTGTAAAAATCTCCATTATTAACAAGTCCTTCATGAACTTGAAAATGTTGTGCAAAATATTCTGTGATACCTTCATACATCCACAAATGCTGACTCATTTTCGGATCGTTATATCTAAATTTATGAATTTCTGTAGAATGTAAATTAAGAGGTGTTACAATATGAAAAAATTCATGTGCAACTACATCCACAATTGCTCCATCCATCGCCTCTTGTGGCATTGCTTCAGGAAGAACAACAACAGTTGATTTATGATGCTCTAATGCTCCAAAACCTTGTGCATCTTCTGGCCCTACAGTACTTAAGTATAATAATATACTATAACGATCTGTTGTGTTCATACTCCCTAAATATGTTTTTTGAGCTTTCATCATTTGTTCAATATTGGCTCTTAAATTTGAGGCTTTTACAGAACCTGATGGACTATAGACACTTACTTCTATTGTAATTCCTTCTATATCAAATACCTCTTTATTAGGAGTATTATACATAATTGGATTGTCTATTACTTCAAAATATCGTTTTGCAGTATAACTATCTATATGTTGAGGATTTTCAAACGTAGCTTTTGTGTAACTAAGATTAGATTGGGTAGGTAAGGAAGTTGTAGCTTCAATAGATTCAGGTCTATTAATATCAATATTATATTGATATTCTTCTTGATTATTAATATAACCTACAAGTCCGTGAAGATTAAGCATAAACTGCTCTCCAACTTTAAAATTAGTACCAGCAGGAGAGAAGATATCATGTTCACTTTCTATATCGTAGGTGTCGTTTACATCATATTGAATGTATCCAATTTTTGTAGCATCTTGTATATCCCAAGTATTTGTAGATGTCTGTTGCACTTTTAATAAAGAACCGCTTTTCGAAAAAACTTGCACATTTTCAATATATGCTCCATAATCAGAATCAGAATATGTGCCAGGAACAGTTTCAGGTAGGTAGAATGTAATATTATCTGTTGTAATTGTACCTGGTTGGATACGAACATTAACTTTGTCATCTTTCACATTTACAAGATCAATTGCTACTTGAGTAGTTGTATTTTTTGAAGTATTTATATTCTGTGTAGGCCCGCAACTAATAAAGAATGTAATAAGCGTAAAATAAAAAGTAATTTTTTTCATCTATAAGAAAATATATAATTATCTATGTAAAAGTACATAAACTAAAAGAGATAGTTTATTTAATAATAAAATCTACTAGAGTAGTGATAAGTTTTGAAGATATAGGAAGGTGTGGCTGGTTATAAGATTTTGTATTTTCAATAGTATCATCACTATTTATAATTCTTAATACGTGATTCATATTTTTTACAAATACTAATGAAGCTTCAGGCTTGGCTAGTTTTAATCTTTCGGCTTCTTTTATATCCACTTGAATATCATTTGTGCCAGAGACAATTAAAACAGGAATTTGGAGTTTTTGAATCTCTTCTTTTGGATCATACTGCATCCAACTAGCCATAAATGGTTGTGATTCTGCTCTAAAAATAGAAGATAAAGCAGGACTATATTTTTTTACTTTACCATTTTCTTTTAATTGCATAAAAGCGTCTTTTGCTTTATCCTTTAGGTCAGGCATTTGTAATTGTATTTGACTTACAATTGTTTGATCAATTGTTTGCCCAGGACCAGCTAATGAGATAAAACCAGTAACTTTAGATTTTTGAGAAGCAACCATACCTACTAGAGATCCTTGACTGTGCCCTATGATATAAATGTTAGTATACGTATTTCGGCTTGAAAAATAGTTTACAGCAGAAATAGCATCATCAATAAAATCATCAAATCGTAATTTTTCTTCTTGCAAAGCTCTTTGTTTCAATAACGTAAGTACTCGTTTGTCATATCTAAATGTTGCAATTCCTTGAGATGTTAATTTTTCGGCGAGTATACGTAAAGCATTACTACGAGTTAATTGTTGATTCCCATCTCTGTCTATGGGTCCAGAACCAGCAATAATAATGACTAAGGTTTCTGTCTTTTCCCTAGGTTGTAATAATGTTCCGTATACATAAGAATTCACCTTTATATCTCTCTCAATCGGAGTATCTTGTGCAACAGATATAAATGATATGAAAAACGCTATTATAAATGATGATATGGAATTCATATAATGTAAATTAAATTCTTATGTTAATGTAAAGGTACGATTATGCATAAATAAAACCCTATCTTTATTCTTAATACTACTATAACAGTTTCTGGTTTATTTCATTGTATTTTTATGAAAAAAATATACAATGAAGTATTTGTTTTTACTATAATTTCTAATTCATTATTTTATGCAGCAAATTATGAATGGGGTAAAACTGGTCATCGTACCACTGGAGCTATAGCAGAACAATATTTGTCAAAAAAGGCAAAGAAAAAAACACCAAAACTTCTAAAAGGACAATTACTAACTTTTGTATCAACTTATGCAGATGAAGTAAACTACCTCGAGGCAAGCCCACGAGGCA
>CAYYSK010000084.1:0-12871 GCA_964474345.1 uncultured Flavobacteriaceae bacterium | reverse complement strand
ATTAGGTGGATGGATGAACATTGATCCATTGGCAGAAGTTATGCGAAGACATAGTCCATCTAATTATGCATTTAATAATCCTATTAGTTTTATTGATTCTGATGGTATGGCTCCTTTTTGGATTAATAATGGTGATGGTACTTTTACTGCTGAAGCAGGAGATAGTGCTGCACATTAGCTACAGATGCCGGAATTTCTTTTGAAGATGCTCATAATTTAGTAGAAGTTCAACATAGAGATAATTATATAGGAGCAGATGGGGGAGAAAAATCTAATATTGACGAAGGAGATAAGATAAGAGTATATCCCGTAGCAGCTACGAGATATGAAGATGATACAGCTGCTGAGCAGTTGATATTACTTAAATCAGTGTTTAAACCGAGGCAAAGTAATTCCCATTATCTGCAATTTATCGAAGTCGTTACCTTTTACTGTCAACACCAAAGAGAATCACAATTTGATGTACATACAGGAGAAGAATATATTGAAACAACACTTGAAGATATCAAAGTAGCGAATACCTTAATCAAAGATAGCTTGCTTTGTAAATCAGCCCCATTGAATGGTGCAATGAAGCAGTGCTCCTGCTTAACAGGTAACTCAATAACTGATTTAATAACTGAAATAACCAATATGAGCAAAATATAAAAAACCGCCTAGATTGTTTTTAGATGGCCTCATTCTTTTTTGTAACCCAAAAGGCAAAAAACAGTCTAACAGTAGACAATAATATCAATTATCATTTTAGGCATACTATGGCAAAAAAATATAGGAAATGTAAAATCATAGGAATACTAGTGATTATAGGGTGTATTGCTGTCTTATATGTCACTCATCATGTGTTACCCTATGCCATTATATCACGTCATAAACAACCATTAACGATCACTCCAGCAGAAATGAATATACAAGCTGAAGAAGTTTTATTTACGATTAATGACAGTTTACACTTAAAAGGGTATTGGGTGACTCCTGAAAATCAACAACCAGAAAGTCTTATCTTATTATTACACGGTATCGGTGGTGGGAAAGAACATTTTTATGAGCTTGCTAAATCACTTGCCGAACAACAGATTGCTTCTATTGTATATGATGCTCGTGGTCATGGAGAAAGTGAAGGACATTATATTTCATATGGTTTTTATGAAAAACAAGATGTATCAGTCATTGTAAAAGCAGCTAAACAACGTTATCCAGATATTCCTATAGGTATCTGGGGGAACTCTATGGGAGGTGCTGTTGCTATACAAGCGCTTGCTATAGAATCACAACTTGATTTTGGGGTGATAGAAAGTACTTTTACAGATCTCACACAAATTGTATATGACTATCAGAAACGATATTCTTTTGGAATAGGATTACAACCTATATGTAATCATGCTTTGAAACGTGCTGGAGAGATTGGAAACTTTGATCCTAAACAAATACGGCCTATTGATGCCGTAACAAACATTCATCAATCTATCTTTATCGCTCACGGAACAGAAGATCCTAATATCGACTTCAAATACGGACAAGCATTATTTGAGAACTTGAAAACAACAGATAAAACCTTTTATCCAGTAGAAGGAGCTAATCATTATAACTTATTTGAAAAAGGTGGAGACGCATATGTACAAGCAATTATGAAGTTTATTAAGAAGCAAAAAGTAACTATGCCTTCACTCTCCCTGCAATCCGATCTTTTGCCAACTGAAGAATAGTATGAAATTGATCTTCAATATTGGTTTCTGTATTATCAATCTCAATAGCATCTTGTGATTTGATAAGTGGTGAATCTTTACGTGTGGTATCTATTGTATCTCGTTCAATAACATTACTAAGAACAGATTCATATGAAATTGTATCTCCACGTTCTAAGAGTTCTTGATAACGTCTCTTTGCTCGCTCTTCTGCACTAGCCGTCATAAATATCTTCAGTTCAGCATTAGGAAAAACAACAGTTCCTATATCTCGTCCATCCATCACAATTCCCTTTTCTTCACCCATACATTGTTGTTGTTCTACAAGTTTTGCTCGTACTTCAGATACTGTAGCTACAGGGCTCACAAATGAAGACACTTCCAGTGTACGGATATATTGTTCTACATTTTCACCATTCAAACAAACATCTGCTTTTCCTGTCGTTCTATTTTTTATGAAAGTAATCTTAATATCATCTAATTTATCAATCAATGATTCTTTATCAAAAAAACCATCACTTATAAGGCCTTTACGCATAGCATATAATGTAACAGCACGATACATAGCTCCTGTATCTACATAAATATATTCAAGCCAGTCAGCAAGTTGCTTTGCGACCGTACTTTTTCCTGTAGAAGAATATCCGTCTATGGCTATGGTAATTTTCACGAAAGTGATATTAAGAATACGAATGTAGAAATTAGATATCTAGCAATAAAATAATATCTAGATTTTTTATTAATAAAGAAGTAAGTATTCTTATTGCAAATCGATATTTAATCCAAACAAACTACTTGCTCCTACACTATTAAAACGTGCATATCCGTAGTTAAAACGTATTTTATTAATCTTAATACCTATTCCTGCACTGATCCCCGCAAAACTTCGCTGATTAATAATACGTAATTCTTCACTACGTCTAAAATTATATCCTAATCTGATATTAAAACCACCTCGAGGAAAAAGTTCTACCCCTACTATTGCATGACGTATTACATTATCTAGAATTCCTATCTCTTCTCCTGTGGTATTTCCATCAAGATCTGTAGTTCCTCTTGCTTCATTTTCAAAAGCAATATTCCATAGTTGTAAATTCTCAAGTGTGAGATGCCAACGTATAGGTACATTAGGTACAATTTGAGAGATTCCTGCATCAATTTCTAAGGGTAATTTTTCAAAGGTATCTACATAAGGAGTGATTTGTGTTCCTAGATTACGCACTACCGCAGCGACATTCAAATCCCATTTTTCATAATTGTATATAAATCCAAGATCTGTAGCTACGCCTACCGAGGTAAATTGCTCTAACTTTGAAGTGATAAACTTCACATTTGCTCCTACATGGAAATCTGTATATGGAATATTAACGGCATACCCTAATGATAAGGCTGCTTCTCCTCCACTGAAATCTCCAGTTGGATTTCCATTTTCATCTCTTCCATCAAAGGTTCCATAATTGATATACGTAATTCCTGCATGAAGTACCTGAGTTCTTCTATCCCATAAATAAGCATAACTCGCAGTTCCATAATTAATATCTGCTAGGAAATTGACATAGTTTACAGAAAGTTGATTATCCATTCTATAATTAATAGTTGCTGGATTATATAAAGCAGAATCTGGGTCATAATCATAGTTTGTAATCACCTTCCCTCCTAATGCTGCTTGTCTTGGCGAAGTTGCAAGATTGAGAAATTGATAAGTAGCACGACCTCCCAATTGTGCATGCGCCATCGTGGATAGTAGGATTATTAAGAAAAAAACATATTTCTGCATGCAACTCATTCTAGTCTTTATACGCTTATACTGCTTTATTAGAAGTAAAATATACTCTCTCAAAACGCGTACAAGTGTAATATATTTTGATAGGAGCGTAAAATATAAAGGACGAGATATTTCACTCATCCTTACAACTTATTTTCTTTTCTTATTTACAGTTTTTTAGCGTGCTTCACTTTTTGTTTAGTAAGTGCTAATTCTAAAACTTCGCTCATATCTTTTACATAATGAAATGTGAGGCCTTTAAGATACTCAGCATTAATCTCTTCGATGTCTCGGCGGTTTTGCTCACACATCAAGATCTCTTTGATTTTTGCTCGTTTTGCTGCTAGTATTTTCTCTTTGATTCCTCCCACAGGAAGTACTTTACCGCGTAAGGTAATCTCACCTGTCATAGCAATACTCTTTTTTACTTTACGTTGTGTAAAAAGAGATACTAAAGAGGTAAGCATTGTAATACCAGCACTTGGACCATCTTTTGGAGTAGCTCCTTCAGGTACGTGAATATGTACATTATATGTATCAAAAATATCTGTATTAAGGTTCAATTTGTCTGCATTTGCTTTGATATACTCCATAGCAATCGTAGCACTTTCTTTCATTACCTTTCCAAGGTTTCCAGTTATAGAAAGTGTACCTTTTCCTTTGGAAAGAGCAGATTCTATAAATAAGATATCCCCTCCTACTCGTGTCCAAGCAAGTCCTGTTACTACGCCAGCAACATCATTATTTTCGTATTTACCACGTTCTAGTCTTGGAGCTCCAAGTACTTCTATAATATCATCATTCGTTACTTTGACATTATAGTCTTCCTCCATGGCTATGCTTTTTGCACCATAGCGTACCATTTTTGCAATTTGTTTTTCCAATCCACGTACTCCAGATTCACGTGTATATCCTTCAACTATTTTTTCAAGCTGTGGTTTAGCAATTTTAAGTTGTTTATCATTCATCCCATGCTCTTCTATTTGCTTTGGTAATAAATGACGTTTTCCTATTTCTACTTTTTCTTCAATGGTATACCCAGTCACATTAATAATCTCCATACGATCTCTCAATGCTGGTTGAATCGTATTAAGGCTATTTGAAGTTGCTATAAACATTACTTTAGAGAGGTCAAATCCCATTTCTAAAAAGTTATCATAGAACTCACTATTTTGTTCTGGATCTAATACTTCTAGTAATGCTGATGATGGGTCTCCTTGATGTCCTGCACTTAATTTATCAATCTCGTCAAGTACAAAAACAGGATTACTTGTTCCCGCTTTTTTAAGACTCTGTAAAATACGTCCCGGCATTGCTCCAATATATGTTTTACGATGTCCTCGGATTTCTGCTTCATCGCGAAGTCCTCCTAAACTCATGCGTACATATTCTCTACCTAATGCCTCTGCAATTGATTTTCCTAAAGATGTTTTTCCTACACCTGGAGGTCCATAAAGACATAAAATAGGTGACTTCATATCATTACGAAGTTTCAAGACAGCTAAGTATTCTATAATACGACGCTTTACATCTTCTAGTCCATAATGATCTCTATCTAGTATTTTTTTAGCGCGTTTTAAGTCAAATTTATCGATACTAAACTCATTCCAAGGCAATTCTAAAAACAATTCTAAGTAATTGCGTTGTATACTATACTCCGCTACTTGAGGGTTCATACGTTGCATTTTTGCGAGTTCTTTCGTAAAATGCTTTGCTACTTTCTCATCCCATTTCTTATCTTTAGAACGTATACGCATCTCTTCTATCTCATCTTCGGCAGATACACCTCCCAATTCTTCTTGAATGGTTTTCATTTGTTGATGTAAGAAATACTCGCGTTGTTGCTGACTCATATCGCTCTGTACTTTACTCTGAATATCGTTTTTGAGTTCCAATTTCTGGCGCTCCATATCCATAAAAGTAAGTGTTTCCAACGCACGTTTATGAAGATCATTTACTTCTAATAATTGCTGTTTTTCAGCAACTGTAAGATTCATATTAGAACTCACAAAGTTGATTAAAAACGAATTACTCTCAATATTTTTAATTGCAAAAGAAGCTTCTGAAGGAATATTAGGAGAATCTTGTATAATTTGTAATGATAAGTCTCTTATAGAATCTATCACTACTTTAAATTCTTTATTTCCAATATCTGGGCGTGTTTCTGGGTACTCAGTAATACGCGCCATCATATACGGTTTCTCAGCAGTCACTTCTGTGATTTCAAAGCGTTTCTTACCTTGTATAATGACTGTTACATTACCATCAGGCATTTTAAGTACTCGTAAAATACGAGCCACTACTCCTACTTTATGGATGTCATCTGCTGTTGGGTTTTCTACTTCTTCATCTTTTTGAGCGACAACACCTACTACTTTACCGCCTTTATTTGCCTCGTCTATAAGTTTAATCGATGTATCTCTTCCTGCAGAAATAGGAATAACGACTCCTGGGAAAAGTACCATATTACGTAATGGTAAAATAGGAATACTATTAGGTAGATCTTCTTTATTAATCGCTTCTTCATCTTCTGGAGTCATTAAGGGGATTAGCTCTGCATCTCCATCTATATCTTGCAATGACAATCTGTCAAGCGTTGTAAATTTTGGTTTTGCCATATCTTATATACGTCATAATGTCATTTTACTGATGACTTAGACATTCCATTTTTTTAATTAATTATCAGCATATTACACTTCTGTACATAAAAACTTACATATATACGCTGTCTTGTATATATAGAAGTCAATTGTTATGCCAGTTTCTAGTTTTTAAGAGGCATTATTCATTAATTTTTAAAACCCTTTTTATGCTTTCGCGAAAGCGTAAAATTGCTTTTTTACAATTCTATAATACAAAATCAAAAGAAAGAAAACTAAGCTCAACCAGCATAAAAACAATCTCTTCACTATCTTTAAAGGTGTTTGTTTTACAAAAATGAAAATAAAAATTCCTAAAAGTGTAACAAATTTAAAAACGACACATCTTTATATCAGAAATAATCAAAAAATAAAGTGACACTAACCAATCGCGATATTACTGATCTTCTTCCAATGTGTAAACGTGGAGAGCAACCTGCACAATTAGAAGTGTACAACCGCTACTACAAAGCTATGTATAATACAGCGCTATATATTGTAAAAGACACAGCCGAAGCAGAAGATGTCATGCAAGAAGCTTTCCTTAATGCTTTTACAAAGCTAGATAGTTTTAAGGGGGAAGCATCTTTTGGGAGTTGGTTAAAACGTATTGTAGTTAATAAAAGTTTAAATAGTTATCAACGCACAAAACGTTTAGACGAAACATCTATCGAAGATCATTTATATCGTATAGAAGATGATGCAGATGGAGATGGCATTGCCGAAACTGATTTGAGTCAAATAAAAGCGCAACAAGTCATACAGGCAATGAATCAGTTAAAAGATAATTATAGACAAGCGTTATCGCTTCACCTTATAGAAGGGTATGATTACGAAGAAATGAGTACTATATTAAATGTAAGCTATGCAAATTGTAGAACAATGGTATCGAGAGCAAAAGAAAGTTTACGCAAATTATTAAATAATGATGAAAAAGGATTCTATAGAACAACTATTTAATCGATTAGAAGGTCAATTACATACAGAAGAGCCTAGTTCAAATCATAAAACTACGTTCTTAGAAAAACTACAAAGTATACAGATAGAAGAAGAAAAATCTGTGCGCAAACTTAATTGGTGGAAACCATTAGCAGTTGCCGCAAGTATCGTTCTTATTTTTATGATTACTGTTTTTCAAAATACAGATACAGAAATAAGAGAACTTGCAGATGTATCCCCAGAAATGGAGCAAACGCAAACATTTTTTACTCAAACTATAGAGAGAGAATTATTTGAATTACAACAACAAACAACTCCTGAAACTCAAGTAATCGTAGATGATACTATTAAAAGGCTTGATAAACTTGAAGAAGCATATAATGAGTTAAAAAATGATCTTGCAGAAAGTGGACAAGATAAAAGAGTGGTTTATGCAATGATTAATAATTTTCAAAATAGAATTGATCTTTTACAACAGGTATTAGAACATATAGACGCTATTAAGAATTTAAATGAGTTACATTCTTCTATACTATAGAAAAATGAGTTACAACCAAAATATTATGAAAACAAAAATTAAAATACTTCTTTTCATCCTTATAAGTATCCCTACTATCGCATTTGCTTATAATGGTTTTAAAGGAAAGTATACCAAAGAAAAGAAAATCAAGAAAGAATTTACTGTAAATCCTGATGCTCGCTTAAAAATAGGCAACAGTTATGGAAATGTAAATATTACTTCTTGGAATGAAAATCGTATTGTCATTGAAGTTTTTATTAAAACTAACGGTAATATCGAAGAAAAAGTGCAAGATAAACTCGATGAGATAGGTATCGATTTTGAAGGAAGTGCCAGTTTTGTAAGTGCTATTACTAAATTAAATAAAGACGGTGGTCGTTCTTGGTGGAAAAGTTGGAAAAGCAGTAGCGTTAATCGAGAAATACGATATGAAGTAAAAGTACCTGTAACTATTGATATTGATATTAATAATGACTACGGGGATATTTATCTTAATAAAATACGTGGTAATGCAAAAATAAGTTGTGATTATGGAAAACTTATCTTAGGTGAATTATTAGGAGAAAACAATACTTTAAATTTTGATTATACAAATAACGCTACTATTGAATATATAAAAAGTGGTCGTATTACTGCAGATTATTCAAGTTTCACATTAGAAAGAGCGAGTAATATTGAGTTAAATGCAAATCATACAAAGAGTGAATTTGGTGACGTAGATAATCTTAATTACGTATGTGATTATGGGAAACTTCAAGTAGGTTCGACCAAGACTATTATAGGAAGAGGAGATCATCTAACTACTACATTTAGAACTGTTCATGGAGATGTAAATCTTAATACTAATTATGGTTCTATACGTATTAACGAATTAAGCCCCAGTGCTGGAGATGTAGTTATTCAAAGTGACTATACAGGCATCAAATTGGGTTATAATAACAACTATAATTTCACTTTTAATATCTCTTTAGAATACGCAGGGTTAAGCGGTCAAGATGACTTAGAGTTTTCTAAAAAACGTATTCAATCTAGAGATAAGTACTATGAAGGATTTTATGGAACTTCCAATAGTCCAAACAATATAAATATCAACTCTGAATATGGAGGAGTTACATTAAACAAATTATAAATCAATCAATTCAATCTAAAATCGAATATTATGAAACAAGTAATCACAATCTGCCTAGTCTTAATAACAGCTTTTCAAGCACAAGCGCAATGGTGGGGTAAAGGAGTAAAAGGAAATGGTAATGTAACTACGATTACACGATCGGTAGGAAACTATGATGAAATTAATGTAGGAGGTTCTTTTGATGTAGAACTAGTTGCAGGAACAGAAGGTTCTATTACTATACAAGGAGAAAGCAATTTATTAGAATATATTGTTACAGAAGTGAGAGGAAATGCTCTTAAAATTAAAGTAGAAAACAACAAAAATATCCGTAGTACTAAGAAAATTAAAATTACTATACCTTTTCAAGATATTAGTGAAGTATCCCTTGCTGGGTCTGGAAATATGTGGAACAAAGACGTTATTAAAGCTACAAATTTTAAGACATCTGTAGCTGGATCTGGAGATCTTATCTTAAAAGTAGATACTAGCAGTGTCGATGCAAGCTTAGCTGGTTCTGGAGATCTTACTTTGACAGGAAGTAGTAGAGATATAGAAGCAAGTGTTGCTGGGTCTGGAGAGATTCATGCAAGAGAATTAAAGGCCGATAATGCATATGTAAGTGTCGCTGGGTCTGGAGATATCTCAATACATTGTAGTAAGAGTTTGAAAGCTCGTGTAAGTGGTTCTGGAGATATTGAATATTATGGAAACCCTGAAAAACAAGACACAAAAGTATCTGGGTCTGGTAAAATCTCTATGCACTAAAATATCATTCTTACCATAGTTCAAAAAGCGCTTCAAATGAAGCGCTTTTTTATTAGATTTCTATTGTTTTACTCAAATCAAAAGATCTATGTTCAAGATGTCCTAATATACCCTAATTGATTTGTAATCATCTTCGTTTTTCCTATAGTAAAGTCAGGAAGGTTTCTGTGACTATGGCCATATATCCAATAGTCGATCATAGATCTTACTATAAAGTTTGTTTTATCTACGCAAAAGGCATCGTTTAAAACACTTCCTTTAAATTCTTGGGTATTGCACGCATCACTTGGAAGATGATGTGTAACTACGACTTTCTTTCCTTCTTTTTTAACCTCTTTCTGTATAAAGTCAAAACAAGTTTTATGTATATCATTAAAATGATCTATTGTAAAACGTTTCCCATTATAATTAATTCTTTTAAAGTCAGTCATTCCTCTTAAGATATCAAGGATATTTCTTTGTATGTTGGACCATAATGTAGAAAATATAAAATTTACATCTTCTATACGCTCTGTACTATTGTTTACTAGAATTACATTCTTTTTGATTTCTATTCTAGTTGTTCCATAAGCTGTAGCAATATTATATCCCCCATAATATTCATGGTTACCAGGTATGAGAAATGTCATTTTAAAATCATCAGATATTTTTTTAATAAAGTCTAATGATTCAAAATTCTTATCTAAATGAAAAGTATCTCCCGCAATGATTAATAATTCTCCTTCTGGCACTAATGGATGTTCCCTTAACCAATCTCGGTTTTGTTTTAATTCAAGATGTAAATCAGAACATAGTTGAACACGCATAATTCCTTATAGTTTATACATAAAAAAGAGGCGGTGATGACCGCCTCTTTTTACTATTATTTTGAACAGTCTTATATTTCTATATTGATAATTCCGTTTGTTATAGTAATCACATCGCCAGCAGCATTCATCATAGGCCCAGTAAAAGTTCCTACAATCATCACTCCATCATTCTGAGTAATTTCACTCATAAACTGAGGATCTCCACTTAAAACAGGTTCGAAAATAACACCGTCAATAGTTAGTACTACATCCTGAATAATATTTGCTCCTGTTTGTTGTAATACAACTGTAAATTCAAAAGTATCATTAACATCTACATCAGTAGCTGTCACTTCAAATGTAGAACCATTAATAGGAGCCTCTGCAACATTAAAGTTTTTGAATTCTCCATCAATAGTCATTTGTACTGGTCCTGGATCTTCAGGTATAGAACAGTCTCCTAAATCATCTACGATTGTTTGTAAACTTCCATCAGGATCTCCACAGGCTATAATTTGTTCTTGCAAGGCAAGAGAATAATTACCGCAAGCTTCAGTATATGCCATTTCATCTGCAATATCTGTCATATCAAATATTGCAAAAGCAGCTTCTGTAGCTTCAATAGCAGCTGCACAGACAGGATCCATACAACTTAGTCCATTAAGTATATTTTGTATACTTCCATCTGCATCTCCACACGCAACAATTTGTGCTTCAAGTGCATCTCTGTATGCATTACATAATTCAATCTCATTATCTGGAGTTGCATTTGCAAATGCCATTTCAGCTGCCGTAGCTGCTGCTGTAGCTGCGACACAGTTATTTGTCATATCTGCACAAGAATTTAAAAGTGTAAGTGCAGCTATAACAGAAGAGTCATTTGTATCAATCTCACAAGCCTGTACAAAAGTATCAAGAGCATCAGATAATGCAGCACAAGCTGCAGTCATTTCTTCTGTTGTAGCATTTTGAAGAGCTAATGAAGCTTCTTGAAATGCAGTTAATGCAGCTTGACATTCTGGTGTATCAATTATTGTAATTTCTTGTCCGTCGGGTGTAGTAAAGAATTCTCCTTCTAATTGCTCATCATCACAAGAAACAAATGCGATCGTGCTTAATACTAGAAGAAAAGATAAATAGTAGGATATTTTTTTCATTCTGATTTAGATTTGTAAACTTCAAACGCAAACATAAGTAAAATATTCTACTCTCCTTATTAAAATGTCTCAATATAGGGTTATAGTTTTCTTGTATACGCTTTCGCGAAAGCGTACTCTATAACATCCACAATATTAATTCTCTTTTATTCTTTTGGAACTCGTTTTAATAAAAAGATACCTATTGTAAAAAACAGAATTAAGAACACAATAGAATATCGCATACTCCCCGTAATTTGCTCTACAAAACCATAAAGAAACATTCCTATGATGATTCCTATCTTTTCAGATACATCATAAAAACTAAAATACGAAGTTGTATCTTCTGTCTCTGGAAGAAATTTTGAGTATGTAGACCTTGAAAGCGATTGAATCCCTCCCATAATTAAACCTACAAAACCAGCGGTTACATAAAATTGTACAGGTGTATAAATGAAATAAGCATACCCACAAATCAATATCCATAAAATATTGATGATAATAAGTGTTTTAATATTTCCAATATTCGCTGAAAGCTTTGAAGTTAATATAGCTCCAATTACAGCAACTAATTGAATTAATAATATACTTACGATAAGGCCTGTTGTACGCTCACTATCACTACCCCATTCTAATTCTTGCTCTCCAAAATAAGCAGCTGCTAACATCACTGTTTGTACAGCCATACTATATACAAAAAAAGCTATTAGATATTTTTTAAGGCGTCGTTGATTACCTAAATCTTTCCATATACTTTTTAATTCTTTAAAACCTTGAAAAACAATTCTTTTTGTCAATTTCCCATCTGCTTTATTTCCTTTTGGGAGATATTTATAGGTGTATTGACTAAATCCTATCCACCAGATTCCTGTAAGTATAAACGATAATCGCGTAGGTAATCTCTCATCTTCAAACCCAAAAGTCTTATATCCGAGAATCATACCTAGACACACAAGTAATAAAATCACACTACCTATATATCCCATAGAATAGCCTTTTGCACTTATATGGTCATGCTGTTCTGGATGGGCTATATCTGGCAAATACGAATTATAAAACACAATACTACCCCAAAAGCCAACAAGTCCTAATAGATATAAACAAAGACTCATATAGATATGTTCTAAACTAAACCAATACAGTCCAATCGTAGAAAAAGCTCCTATATAACAAAAGAGTTTTAAAAAGAATTTCTTATTTCCTAGATAATCTGCAATACCAGAAAGTATAGGTGAAATAATAGCTACAATTAAAAAAGCTAGAGCTGTTGTATAAAAGATTAAAGGACTGCGTCGTAATATCATCCCAAAAACTTCTATTTCTTCAATTTCAGCAGATCTGAATAGTGCGCCATAAAATAATGGAAATATAGCCGATGCAATCACGAGACTGTATACAGAATTTGCCCAGTCATAGAATGCCCAAGCATTTAAAAGCTTCTTACTTCCTTTTTGTAGTTGTGTCTTCATCTTACTAAAATAAGAAAGCTACACGATTGTGTAGCTTTCTTATGAATATATTAT
>CAYYSK010000083.1:0-13004 GCA_964474345.1 uncultured Flavobacteriaceae bacterium | reverse complement strand
TACATCACAAAGCCACTGCAAGCACTATCACTACGCTGTATTTTTTACTTTAACCATAGCGATGCGATGCTAAAAGCAAGAAAACACTAATGTTCATTGTCGTTTTGTACTTCATTACGAAGTTCTAATGCATAATTCGGGTTAAAAACTCAATCCAAAGACAAAGGCTCCATCATTTGCGCCTAATCCTGTAGAGCGTATATAATCTACTCGTAAGAATCTGAATTTACCCCACCCTATATTATCTAATCCAATAGAATATTCCATATATGGAGTATTACCATCAGTACTTAATACATGAGCTCCTGCAACGAGATTAAAATTTAACGTATTGATTCCTGGTATTTTTCCAAGAATCCATCCTTTAAAATTATGTTCTGCATGCCCTGCAAAATATGCCTTGTTGGTACTTCGTTCATAATAAGGCAAAAGGTTAAAGCGATTCAAGTTTGATCCATCTAGTGTTACTCTAGTTTGATTTCCATTAAAGTGTTGATAATCTATAAAACTAGCGCCACTTGCTGAATTTAAAAAAGTCCCTCCACTTAGATTATATCTAAATCGTCCTTTATTTCCTATATCAAACCCCTGACGTAAACTAGCTCTTAATTGTGTAAAGTTATTTTGACTATTGTCTGACGCTAGACCTCCTTCATAGGTTAAGAATAGTGTGGGATACCGATCATTTGGAATATTAAACTTGCCTGTTGGGTAGTTATAATATTTCTGTCCAAAATTTATACGAGCACTCAACTGTGTTTTTACAATTGTATGATTGTCTACTCCAGTTGGGTCTTGTGGAAAAAGTCCGTCTGGATCTCGTGGATTATTGCTTGTAAATACAATATCATTTTTAGGGTAAAATGTTTGATCTGTAGTATTTTCTAGTCCTTTCCTATCTTCATAGCTCGCACTTCCCCATAAGCGAAGACCATTAAACACTTCTTGTGAGTAGGCTACGTCTACAAAAGAGCGCTCATATATTTTTAGGTAATTACGTTCAAAAAATAGAGATGCAATGGTATTTACAGAATTAGATATAGGTTCTGAAGCATTAAATTGTTTTGTTTCTACGCCTCCTATAACACTAAATGTAGCTCTTTTCTTACGATTAAATTGACGAGAAAACCCTGCTGTATATCGTAATCTATCGTCTGAGAATCCGTAGTTCGCTTTCGCGAAAGCGTAAAATGTCTTTGAATAATCATCATCACTCCACGTATAATAATTGATTCCTGTCTCTCCATTCCACCCTTGTACTGTATTATATCCTACACCATTGAATATACCATCATAACCAAGACGCCAGCGTTTATAGGTATTTGTATAGCTATATCCGGTTATAGGATCTAAGATTTTAAACCGATTACTTCTTCCATCTATAGAGTCTAGATACTTTTTTGATTTCCGAATCACCTGAATACTATCTTTTTTAAGATAGTCTTTAGATTCTTCTAACGTTAAAGGTACTGGGCGTTTTCCCTTCCAATACGTACTATCTTTTTTATTAGCTTCATCTGCAAATGAAAGAACTTCATTTGTAAAAGACTTCTTTGTAAAATTAGGTTCAAAATTATAATTGCTATATCCAGCTGTAAAACGACCATCGCCTTTAAATCCAAAAAGGCCAAAACTAAAATCAATTACTTGAGAAATTTTTACCCATTGTTTATATTCCTCATCATATTTATAATTTTGTTTAAAGTGTAAATCTTCAACAACTGGCACTTGAATCGCTTGACCATTGGTATTCAGGTCTACTCCATAGAGTTGCCACTCATCTTCTACGATATATACCAATCCATTAAAGACACGATCATTAGCACGACGTGGTGTTACTTCTATCTTATTGATAACTTTACCTTGTTCATAAAAAGTCCCTATCAATTTATATGTATAATATGAGAATGCATTTGCTCCTATTGGAGAAATAATTTGTGCATTAAGATCTATTGTATTTTCATAAAAAGAAAAATTAGCATCGATTGCTGTATTAAAACTAAATCCATTGTCATCGCCACTTACTTTACTAGCAATAATCTTTTCAGAAAAATTATTAGGCCGTTGATAAGCAATTTCAGAAATGGTCTCACTGAGATAAATAATTCCTGTACGAGTAGAATCTAACCCTCCTCCTAAGTCTCCGATTTCTTGACCTAAGAATTTTTCGGGAGCATTCTTTACTTGCCATAATCCTCTAGAATAGAAATCAGCTTTATACTCACTAAGTTTTTCAAGATTAATTTTTCGATTTGCAATGGTAGCTCGTATAACTCTATCTGCAGGATTTACACCAGCTTCTACAATCACCTCATCCAGTGACGTAGTTTCTGGTATTAGAACAACATCGAGTGTGTATTGAGGTTTTTGTACATCAATTTTTTTACGTTCTGTCTTATATCCTAAAAATTGAAATACAATGGTATACTGATTTGGTTTTATAGCTCCTACTGCTCCAGAGCCTAGAACATCGAGTTCATATTCTCCAGCGCCATTTGTTGTGGTGCCTTCTGAAGAACCTTCAAGGTATATATTTACAAAAGGGAGTGTTTCTCCTTTATCATCTCTTACTGTACCTGTAATTTGAGCAGACACAATAGAGACCATACATAAGAAAAAAAGTGTTAGTGTAGTTTTATTCATGATTGATGTTTGGTTAGCACTTCAAAGTAACTATACTTACTAACGTTAACTTCTTAAAAAAATGTTAGTTGTGAATCTTTTAGGAAGATGAAAATATTTCAAAAAACTAATAATCAGTGTTTTATATTAATAATTTTTATTTAATTTAATAAAACACAATGGAAAAATAAATGCTATTTTTAGTTATTAAATGATTTTTTGATACGGCTTAAATCACGCTTATTATCACGATCTTTAATAGCTTCTCGTTTATCATAATTCTTCTTTCCTTTAGCAAGTGCTATTTCTAGTTTTGCAAATCCTTTTTCGTTAGTAAATAATCGTAGAGGGACAATTGTAAGTCCTGATTTCTTTATCTCACGTTCCCATTTTTTGAGTTCGCGTTTATTTAATAATAATTTGCGTTCACTCTTAGGTGCATGATTAAAATAAGTTGCATGAGAGTATTCTTGAATTGTCATATTAATCACAAATAATTCTTGTCTGTCATTAAACTCACAAAAACTCTCAGCAATAGAGGCCTTCCCTTCTCGTATAGCTTTAATCTCTGTTCCTGCTAGTACAATACCAGCAGTAAGACGATCTAAAATCTCATACTCAAAGCGCGCTCTCTTATTTAATATATTAACAGTATTTGCCATCAAGACAAATGTAATGAAAATGCTACTTTTGAGACTGAATACTATTTCCAATTTTAATGGAAGATCTATACTAACATATTTTGTCATATTATGAGCTTAAAAAATAACATTCAAAAGTTCTTTACAACACACAATGTAGTTGGCATTATTGCTTTTGTAGGTAGTATGTTACTTGCATCTTGTGCTCCAAAAACACCTAACGTACAGGAAATTGTAGATAATGCTATTGCACATAGTGGTGGTACTACGATTCAGAATTCAAATATTCAATTTAAATTTAGAGATCATTATTATAGAGCTACTCGTAACGATGGGACACGCACTTTAGAAAGGTGTTTAGATGAAGCTTGTATACAACAACGTGATGTATTATATAATGATGGAGATTTTAAACGCTTTCGCAAAAGCGAACTCACACAAACTCCAGATAGCATGAAGCAAAAGTATGCCAATAGTGTCAACTCAGTACATTACTTTTCTGTATTGCCATTTGGACTGAATGATCCAGCGGTTACTAAAACACTTATTGACACTCATCAAGTAAGAGGAGAATCATACTACCGTGTAAAAGTTGTATTTGCTGAAGAAGGTGGTGGTGAAGATTTTCAAGATCAGTATATGTATTGGATTTCTACTATAGATTATGCCGTAGATTATATAGCTTATAATTATCAAGTTAATGAAGGAGGTACTCGTTTTAGAGAAGCTTATAATGAACGAATGGTAGAAGGAATTCGTTTTGTAGATTATCGTAATTATAAACCAAAAACACAATTCCCACCTCTCACTGATTTAGATACCCAATTTGAGAATAACGAATTAAAATTACTCTCAAAAATAGAAACTGAAAACCCTAAGGTAACACCTATTGTTTCAAAATAGAAATACCTATCTACGCATAAAAGTGATTGAGTAATTTGTATAACAAATAGTATTTAAATCATCTTTATCAGTATATAAATTACTAATTTACATGAAGTAGTTGTGCAGTTTTCTCATCTCCTGTAATAGTAACAATATATAGATTTCCATTATTGGTATCATCTATTTGAGCAAATTGTTCTTTCTTTAAAATAGCATTTACAAACATAGGCGTAGTATTACTATGCCCTACAACTAATACAGTTTTACCTACTGTTTCCTTTTCAAAATTTACATCAAACAAGGTTCTTGGATTATAACTTTTAAGTTCTAGCCCTTTTCTTTTTGCAGTTGGAGTACCTGTTTCTTGAGTACGTGCGTAATCAGTACTATATACCATATCAAAATTCACATCTTTAAAAACTTCACTCCAACGTTGTGCTCTTGCTATACCTTCTTCTGTAAGTGATGGATTCCTGTTTTCAGGGTCACTACGATCTTTCTCAGCATGTCTTATAAGATAATATGTAGTCGTTGTCACAGCTACTTCTGGTGAATTAACAGTTACTGGTGGAGTTGTTTCTTCTTCTTTTTTACAACTTGTAAAACAAACTATAAAGAATATAATAGGCATAAATAAATAACGCATAGTCATATGTTTTTAGGCATTGATATGATATAGATCACATCATGCTAAAATACACTATTGAAGCTAAATTGACTTTTTTTATTTTTTATGTAAGGAGTCAAACATTGAGTCGACTTATAGAAAAAAATTCATCATTTTTGATGTTATAAAGCATTAAAAATCTGCTATGATGAAGAGCAAAATCTGCGTACTTGTACGCAGATTTTGTCGTTTATTGCAATGTGTAATTTGATTAGATTACTGTCATCACTTGAATAAGTGTATAAGCACTCACCAATGTAGTTGTTAAAATTATATAGATTCCTAATATAGTATTACGCTTATAGTTCTTTGGAATTTCTGCTTCTGTTTGTCCTTTGATTTTCATAATGATTTGATTTATTGATTGATACTTAAAAGACGATATAACTATTCAATTGTTACAAAAATTTAAAACATGCTTGATGAAATGCCATATTTCAAAGACAAACTGTAGAAAAACGAATCTAAATTACATTTATAAAAATCTTACTATTTACAACCTTGATCAACATTTTCTTGAAAATACAACTTCCTATATGTCATATCAAAGGCACATAAAAAACCTAAACCTGCTTCTTTTTGTTTTGACATAAAAGCCCCACAATCTATATTTAGTACTTGTGTCTGGTTTAAATCTTGAAATTGAGCTTCTATTTCATATTTTGTTAATGGAGTATGCCCACGTATAATTATTTTATCGGCAAGCCATTCATAATTTATATTCTTATACCAATTACGTATTCAGATAAGTTCTTCTGTTTTTTCTAAAGGATGCTCGTGCGCAAAATTTATTCCCGCATGTACAGCTATAAAATTAGCATCTATATGATAATAAGGTAATGAATTACAAAAATCGATATACGACATAGATAGTAGTTTAAAGTTTTTTAAACCAAAACTTTTTAAAAGTGTTTCATCTCCCATATCGTGCCATCTCCATTTTGTTTCAGCTGTATGATCATTTATAAGCATTTGTTCATGATTCCCTCGTAAAGCAATCACTCTATAGTTTTCTGACTTTAATTGTAAAATAATATCAATGACTCCTTTAGAATCTGAACCTCTATCTATGTAATCTCCTAAAAGATATAAACTATCTTCTTTTGTAAACTGTATTTGTTCTAGTAATGCTGTAAAGGTTGTTGCACATCCATGGATATCACTAATGCATATTTTTCGATTCATAGAATACATATAACTGTACTTATTCTTAAAATATTATTTCTTACTAACTCGTATACACATAAAAGCAGGGAATTCATTGAGTTCTTTATAATGTTTAGGGTCTAGTTTTTCAAAAGCAGCTACGGGTTTAGGTTCTAATAATGCATCAATCATAAAACCATTAATAAGTAAAGGATTGATACAATCTTGAAGAGGCCTTCGATAACTATGGACCTCAACAGGAATACCAAATCCATTCCAAGTACAAGATACTGACTCTACATCAAAATACTGTTTTGATTTAAAATAGGTATACTCAAAAAATGGATGTTCTATTGAAATCACCAAGTATCCATTAGGTTTTAAAACCCTATAAAACTCCTTTAATGTATTATTCCAATCTTGAATATAATGCATGGCAAGAGCACATACAACAATATCAAACGTAGTACTTTCAAGTTGATCAAAAGGTTGTTCTAAATCATGAACAAAAAATGTACCTGATTCTTTATTCCGTTTGGTAGCATGTTTTATCATTTTTGGACTGATGTCAAAACCTACTACTTCTGCTCCTTCTGAAAGTAATATCTCTGCGTACTTTCCTGGACCGCAAGCAGCATCCAATATCTTTTTTCCTTTAGGATTTCCTATCAATTTTAACGTGTTAGGGCGGTCATAGTAAGCATTATGTGGTTTATGATCTATTAATGCATTGTATTGTTCTGCTAACTTATTGTATGTCTGTTTAATTTTTTCTTTACTCATAATTATTTTTTGATCTCATTGTTAATACACCTGCACTTAAAATCCATCCTGAAAGACTAAATACAATAATTCTAAATCCAGTTAAGTTTGTAAATACAAAACCAGTCAATGTACCTATACACACAAAGATGATAAATAACAATCCAAAATATCCTACCCATTTAGGAAATCTATTTACTTTTAATATTACTATAGAATACAATGCTATCCCAAGACAAAAAGAAACAATAAATATATAATCCAATGGAGTGTTAATTGCAAAACTATAAGTTACTATAGGTCCTAACACTTCCCTATTCTCTTCCAATCTACCTGCATACTGTCCTAGAAAATATGGAATCGTCAATCCATTAACTAGTGCAGCAAACATAGCTGCTATACACCCAAAAAGGATGATTAAAAAAGCAAGTACAGATAGTCTTGTAACATCTATTAACTTCATAGTCAATCCATAAAATCCAAATAGAATCAAGGGCAAACAAAAAATTGCTAAGGCATGTGTAATTGTAATTGTCTTTGAAATATGAATAATATGTTCCATACTTCCTCCTGTGGGATGTAATACCATTGTTAGAATAACCAATACTGATCCTACAATAAGAGAAATTCCTGTGCTTTTATACGTTTGTTGTTCCATATAATAGATGTTGTTTGTTTGACAACAAATATCATATAGACGTTATGGAATCACACTTGATTTGAATCAAGAAATTTAGGTAACGCGTTTACGTACACGACTTAAAGTTTCTGGTGTGATTTTAAGATAGGACGCTAAGATTGTTTGCGGAAACTTCTGTAGTAATAATGGCTTATTGGTAAGAATAAACACATACTTCTCATCTGGTGTATAATTCTCATCAAAAAAATGAACACGTGAAGTTGACTCTTCTAATATTTTTCCCATTTGAAGGAAAGACTGAGATATGGCAATGAGTTTATGAATAGACTTCATAGATAACTCATACAACTCACTATCCTCATACACTTGTATCTCATATTCTGAAGGTTTTCTAGAGGAAAAACTAGTATGATTTAACACCCAATCGTGGGTCGTATTTAAATCAATGACTTGTAGATTACTATCTTTATCAGTAGTATGATGATAAATTGCTCCTTTCTTAATAAAATAGATAGAAGAGCAAACGTCTCCTTTTTGTAATAGATAGGTGCCTTTTACGCATAGGTGATGTTGTACTTCTTTTTGTAAAAGTGCAATTTCTTCTTCAGAAAAATGACCCGCTTTCTTTAGAAATTCATTCATTGTATTTATAATCTATATTATTTAATTTTCACGGGATTCCTTTGATCGTCTATTGCCACAAAGGTAAACTCACCCGATACTGCTTTTTCTCTAGAATCTGTATACATCTCTTCTACAAAGATATCTACGCGTATTTTGAGACTTGTATTTCCTAAATAAGATACTTTTCCTACCAATTCTACAATCGTCCCAGCTGGAATAGGTTTTTTAAAATCAATACGATCACTACTTACTGTTACCATTTGTTGCCTACTAAAACGAGTTGCGGTAATAAACGCTGTTTCATCCATAAGTTGCATCGCGGTTCCTCCAAACAAGGTATGATAATGATTGGTTGTATTAGGGAATACGGCTTTAAAAATCGTTGTCTTTGAAGCTTCTACTCGTTGTTCTTTAGTCATAAGATTAGTCAGTAATATCTAAGTAAAGATCGGTTAAAAAATTTGATTATTAATTAATCATTTTTCCGCTTTCGCGAAAGCGTATACAACTATTTTTCAATACATATTATAGAAAATTATAGTAACGTACAACGATATTTAAAAGTTTTATAAATTAGATAATACCGAATTCATAATGGTAAGACTATAGGTATTTATTTTTTGATGTGAAGGCATCCAACCTAATAAAAAACGTGTAAAATCGGTACATGCAATGGGATACATCTTTCTCCATTCATTTCTCAATTCTTTAAAATCAAAACTATGTTTACTGCCCTTAAATGCTTGTCCTAATTCTAAAAAATAGAAATCCAATAGCTCCTTTTCGTATACTTCACATTCAGAACTTGATAGACAACTCCCTAGAAAGTACGCAACATCTTTGATACCGCATCCTCCGCCAACATATTGAAAATCTACAGCTGCTACTTTTTGTCCATCATCAGAAAAACAAAAATTAGCAAGCTTCGCATCTCCATGAACAATCGTTTGATAGGTACAAGTATTTAATAATTCATCAATGATATGTGCCTTTGATTTTAGTTTCTGATGTTCCATCTTACTGAATTCATCTGGTCGTGTATTTAAGTGCCAATATGTACCCACTTCCCATAAACCAATAGGCTTTTTGTGTAAGAAAGTAGTATGAAAATTTGCTAACCATGTTAAGCAAGCTTTTACTTCTTCAAGACGAAGTTGTTCTTTCCGTAACGGAAAATCTAGATTCAAATCTTCCAGAACAATCCATTGATCATTCCCTTCTGAAAAGGAACCAATTAACGTTGGGATTCTACAATCATAAGTGCACAACTGACTCCAGTTTTCATACCAATTTGTTTCAACTTGATACGATTTTACTTTTCTATGGTGGGAATATTCTGTATTCCAACCCTTAGGATGTTCATTTGACGCATCTAAAGAGATATGTTTTACAACAACGGTAGGAAATAATGCATTGTCTAATTGATACCTAGAAATTCTACCGTATCCACTCCATAAAGATTGAATGAGTTCCATTTCTTTACACACAGTGGATTTTGTGATTTTTAAAAGGTAGTCTTTAAAATTAAGGTCCATAAATGCATTCATCTACTGCAAAAATACTACTAATTGAGTATGTTTTCTTGTATGTAAAAGAGTAAAATCTTCTACTAGATGTAAAAATCTCTTTTCTGTTTTTGCTAAAATAACTTCAACAATTTTTCTATACCAATTACGGGAAACCGTAATTGGGTATGATTAGAATACGATAAGTTTACGGGTAATGATATAATCGTTTTTAATTAAAATACATGTTATATTTTAGCATAAATATATACATGTTGTGCGTAAGCCGAAAAAACAGACAGACCAATGAAATTTCATATTTTTTTTACTCTTTTTCTGTTCTCTAATACTATAATGGGACAGAATTTTCATACCGAATTTGAGTATGATAATGAAATTAATAAAGGCATTACAATTCAGAATAGTTATCCAAAAGGCGGGCAAAGATTTACAACGACAAACGGAAAAGAATTTGTTTATGTAACATTTTGGACTTGTATTACTAATAAAGCTTCTTCTAATTTGGAATTAGAAATAGATTTTTCAGCTAATTCATTTGCAATACCTTCAGAACCTAATATAAACTTCAAATTGTTTATACCAAATGACGAAATGACTCTTGAGAAAGAAAAATTACCGAATTACGGATTGGATATAATTGGTTTCCTTGACGAAAACATAAATAAACCCTCTAGATTGAAAACAGTAATTGAACCAAATAGTTCTTATCTTTTCTATTCGGTTGTAATCTCTGACAAAGGTGTAAACGGAACAATAAGAGCAGGATTTGAATTACAGAAAGATGAACTTATTTATAAACTTAATAGCTATGAAATCAACTGTGGAAAAATTGTAATTAAAAATTAAAACTATTTGTGTGGAAATCTGCAGCGGAAAGGCCTACGCACAACAATGTATAGTTCATAGTTAATTTAACGAAGTTAAGATGTATTTGAAAAGTAGCCAATTTTTTAAATTTGACGATTTCCAATAAAAAAGATAAATAGTAAAATTTAAAAATTTGACTTATGCTCAACTGAAAATTAAAAGCTAATTTCTACACTACGAGCCATATACGAGACCGTTGATAGTAATTACCAAAAATACGAATAGATAACCCAAATGATTAATGAAATAGGGAATGGCATATACAATTAAAAAATCTGATGTTATTGACTACTCACCTGAACTATTAAATGATTTTGAAGTGTTGATGTATGAGTATATTGATAATTTACATTTTACTTTAAAACCAAATGAGTGTTTGGAAAATGCTGATGAATATATTTCGATTGCAAAAGAAAGGTTTTTAAAAGAAGGTTGGGCTGGAGATGGAGATGTCGAACTAATTTGGATTCCACCATTTATGCTAAAAACAGATGATGGAAAAACGATATATTGGAATGAAACAAAAGGAATTATAGTTTGGCACGTTAAACAAGAGAGCGATGGAATTTCTTGGCTGTTAATCCCAGATAGACTAAAAAAAGAGCTGAATATGTAAAATAAACTACTACCAACTCGGTGCATAAAACATAGCTAATAACTGCTAAACCTGAAGGTTTGTGTATATTTAGAAAGTCCGCCAAATTTTTAATTTGGCTTTTAAAAAGAGAAAAATTAAAAACAAAATATAAAAATTCGGCTCTGTGTTAATCCGAAAAGCTAGTGTCTTTTTACACGCTACGTTTCATACACAAACCGTTAGTAGCAATTTTGAAAAATGAATATAAACGAGATTGAAGATTTTAAAGAACTAAAAGGAGGTATTGAAATCAAAACTTTAGAAGAATCAATTTCTCAACTTTTGAATTTGTTTTCAATTAATAACACCTCTTGGGCTTCAAGTTTGGAGTATTTGAACGATTTAATCAGTTTAAAGAAACAGGACGGTTCGGTGTTATCCAGTCAAGTAGGTAAATCTATACTAAATTGGATTGATTCGAAGTATAATGGAAAAATATTCGAAGTTCTTTCTGGAAGCTATAGTCCGGAAGAATTCAAAAGATTGGCTTTAATAATGGACCAGACTATTGACACTACCTTTAAAATTAGTCATAACACAGATGTTATACCGTTTTTAAAATCAAAATTGAAAACATCTTCTAACCCATATGAATCATCTGAAATAAAATGGTTAATTAGTTGGATTAATGAAACTAAGACGAATTTTACATCGAAAAATTCAGATAATATATTAGATCAAGTTTTGTTTAGAGTAGATAAATATTTTGAAGAAGAATATAACTCTAAAAATTTTGACTATCTCTTCTGTGGGTTAAGAGAGTCTATAAGAGAACATAAATTATGTTATTCTATAGGTTGGTGTAGGAAATCTGAAAAATATTTATCAACGGTCAAGAGAACTGTACGGGTTGGTGTCGGAGAGTTAATGGTTTCAAAAAATCACAATAAGTTTCAGATGATGGGTTCTTCTCCAGGAGTTGATTGGATTCACTTTTTTGAACTAGATATTCAGGATTTGGAAGAATATTTTTACTTAGAAATCCCTTATAAAAAAGAAAATATTTCAAAATTAAAGACAGTCATTAAATGCTCTACAAAAGAACTTATGCAAATGACAAACACTGAGCAAAAAATTATTTACACTGAAAAGAAATATTGGAATAGTCATTTCCCAGAATTTCAAAAAATCGCAGATGATTTAAATGAACGTGGAATTGACTGCAAAGTAGAAATAAAAACAAGGAAAAAAGCTACTAACACTATATAACAAAACATAGTTGCCCTTCGGGACAACAACGTTTGTTATATTTACCATTAGCAATAATTTAATGAAACCAAGAAATTCTGCATATATAATTGTTTTAGTTCTGCTTAGTGGTTGTGGAATATTGAACCCTGAATTAAGATATACACCTAAGAGTTCAGCAGAATATTATTTTCCACTTCTAAGTGATGAAATAAAACAAAAACAAGCTGAATGTATGAAATTGAAAAAATTCCCTTGTGTTTTTGAACAGAATGATACGCTAAGTGATTTTGTAAACGAATGGTACTCGACCCACTTAGCAAGTATGAAAGGACCTATTCTGTACAATCAAATTGGAAATGGTAAAAAGGTAGTACGGTTTACACATTTAGGAACTTGGTCAAGGCCTTATTCATATCGAATTGAAAACAAAAACGGACAAATAATAGGAACTTACAACAAAACCAAAGGGCTTGGTGGATACGATGCTGGACGAAGAATTAAACACGAAGTAAAGGAGTTAAAAATTTCGGATTGGAATTCACTATCAAGAAAAATTGACAGCACTTTCTGGGAAATTCAAACTCACGACCCGAATATGATTTTAGACGGAGAAGAGTGGATTTTAGAAGTCCTAATCGATGAAAAATATCACGTGGTGTCGAGAAATAGTCCTGACAATTATGGTGGTGAAAAATATGCTGAACTTTGTGAAAAAGTTATTAAAACATTCAATAACGAATAAAAAACTATTGCTAACAATGGTAACCGTTGCACAAGTCTATAATTCTGATAAAAA
>CAYYSK010000082.1:465-13050 GCA_964474345.1 uncultured Flavobacteriaceae bacterium | reverse complement strand
CAAATATTTGGCACAAGAGCAATTATAGAAGCCATAGAATCAGGAAAAGAAATTGACAAAATATTTCTCCAAAGAGGTATCTCTAACAACCTTACGAGTGAATTAAACACTCTCATTAAGAAAAATGGGATACAAACTTCATATGTTCCTATAGAAAAGCTAAACAAGCTTACACAAAAAAATCATCAAGGAGCAGTTGCAACAATATCGCCTATTACTTTTCATGATTTTGAAAAGTTAGTAATTCAAACTATTGAATCTGGACAAAATCCACTATTCTTATTATTAGACCAAGTGTCTGATGTACGTAATTTTGGCGCAATTATACGTACAGCGGCTTGTACGGGTGTACAAGGTATTATTATTCCTAAGAAAGGAGGAGCACCTATAAATGCAGACACAGTAAAAACATCTGCTGGAGCAGCTTTTCAGGTACCTATAGCAAAAGTAGATCACCTCAAAGATGCTATATATTATCTTCAAGGATCTGGAGTACAAATTGTTGCTGCAACAGAAAAAAGTAACGATACCATATATAACGTTGATATTACAAAACCAACAGCAATTGTTATGGGAAGTGAAGATAGAGGCGTGTCTAATGGAGTCATAAAGATAAGTGATCATTTAGCAAGTTTGCCAATGCAAAGTAATATTGCTTCTCTTAATGTATCAGTCGCCTGCGGTGCTTTACTCTATGAAGTTGTAAGGCAACGTTTATAATTCGTCTGAGTCTGGCCTTTTTTCTTTAAAGATATAATTTATAACAGGTACATCTTCTTTTAATTCCTCTTCAACTTCTTCTACTATTTCTATAAAATTTCCTTCTTCATCAAATTGACGCATAAAAGGATCTTCTTCTTCATTATAATCTTCTTTTTCCCAAGCATATTTTGGAATTATTTCAACACTATGCCGGAAGAAAAATCCTAATAATCCTCCTGTAACAAAACCAGCCAAATGGCCTTCCCAAGAGATTTTCTCATCCATAGGTAACGTTCCCCATATCAAACTACCGTATAAAAAAACTACTAACAACGAAAGTGCAATAAGTCTAAAATGTTTAGCTTGAATTCCCTTAAAGAATAAAAAAGAGACAAGACCATAGATCACACCACTCATTCCAATATGATATGATGGTCTGCCTATTAACCAAGTACCAATGCCACTTAATAATAGTATCCAAAAGAATACTTTCCAAGCAATTTTATGATAGAAATAAAAAAGTGCTACAGTTAAAACAAATAGCGGAACTGTATTATGCCATAAATGAGATAAGCTACCGTGTATAAATGGAGAAAATAAGATGCCACGTAAACCATATACGGTTTTAGGACGTACTCCATATGAAGTAAAATTCACTCCAAAACGAATTTCAATCCAATATACAATCCAAATAAGTAGTACTAATCCAACAGGGTATAGTATTACTCCATTATAAAACTGAAAGGATTCTCGTTTTGAATTCATATCTATATAAAAGCAAAGAACTAGCCAAATTCCATTTACAGTAATATTGTCATTCTTATGACTTTCAAAATACTTATTTTTATAACATGAATACACCTTTAGCAGAACGTTTACGACCTAAAAAACTGGAAGACTATTTAAGTCAACAACACTTAATAGGAGAACAAGGTTCTTTACGACAAGTTATACAGGCAGGTGTTATTCCATCTCTTATTCTTTGGGGGCCACCTGGCATAGGCAAAACAACATTAGCCACTATTATTGCTAATGAATCTAAACGTCCCTTTTACACCTTAAGTGCTATTAATAGTGGAGTAAAAGATGTAAGGGAAGTCATTGATAAAGCAAAACAAAGTGGAGGTCTTTTTACTCAAAAAAATCCTATTTTATTTATAGATGAAATTCATCGCTTCAGTAAATCACAACAAGATTCATTACTAGGTGCCGTTGAAAAAGGATGGGTTACTCTTATAGGAGCAACCACTGAAAATCCTAGTTTTGAAGTGATTCCTGCCCTTTTGTCGCGTTGTCAAGTATATATACTAAATCCATTTGATAAAAATGACCTTGAGGCGTTATTAAGAAGAGCTATTAAAGAAGACACTCTCATAAAAAGCAAAAACATAGAACTTAAAGAAACAGAAGCCTTATTAAAGCTAAGTGGTGGGGATGCTCGTAAGCTTCTTAATATTTTTGAACTCATTGTCACTACAGAAATGACAGACAAAGTAATAGTTACTAATGATCTTGTCATGTCTAAAGTTCAAAAGAATACCGTACTTTATGATAAAACGGGAGAACAACATTATGATATTATTTCAGCTTTTATAAAATCGATACGAGGTAGTGATCCAAATGCAGCTGTTTATTGGCTTGCTAGAATGATAGAAGGTGGAGAAGATGTGAAATTTATTGCACGTAGACTTATTATAGCAGCTTCTGAAGATATAGGAAATGCAAATCCAACGGCTCTTGTTGTAGCTACAAATTGTTTTCAAGCTGTTAATACTATTGGATACCCTGAAGCGCGTATCATATTAAGTCAATGTGTTACGTATCTAGCAAGCTCTGCAAAAAGTAATGCTTCTTATATGGCAATAAAAAAAGCGCAACAACTTGTCAAAGAAACAGGGGATTTACCTATACCATTACATTTACGTAATGCCCCTACTAAGTTGATGAAGGACTTAGGATATGGCGATGATTATAAATATTCTCATGAGTATCCAAGTAATTTTGTAACCCAAGAGTTTTTACCCGAAGAAATTACTAATACAAAACTATACGATCCAGGTACTTCTACAAGAGAAAAGTCACTCAGAGATTTCCTTAAAGTTCGATGGAATGACAAATACGGATATTAAGCTATTTTAAGATCCTTACTTGTAAAGAGGCATCATTTACACCAATTAATAATAACTCCTTATTTAAGCCTTCGTGATATATATTTAAAAGGTTTTTAGCATTGCCTTCTATATATAAACCAGATTGAGATGACGACAAAGCTGTATATCCATCTTTTTGATTTGACAATAACACAACACCATTTCCTGCATCATATCTAGGCGTTTCAACTTCTGTCTCATAGATATTACCAATAACAACAAGGTCCTCAAAACCATCTTTATTAACATCTTTAGTTATTACACTCAATATAGGTGAAGATTGTGCTACACCAGGTAAATCAGATATATCAAAACTCCCATTACCTTTATTAAGCAATAACTTTGATGAAAATGTGGTCACTTCTTTTTGATATGCTGTTGTTAATTTATCTCCATATATATCTTGCATGGTAGCATTTGCAAATGCATTATAAGTTTCAAATTTTTCTGAGATAAAAGGCATTTGCTGAGTAGAGCACTCTTTCCCTCTAGCTGGCACATAATTACCATTATAATTAGTACTCAGTACAAGGTCAAATGTCCCATTATCATCAAAATCTGTAGCAAATACTTTAAAAGGTGTTTTTTGAGTTGCTTTGTATTTTATATTATCTCCTATATTTCCTACTATGTAATCTGGTAATCCATCATTATTGACATCTGTTTCTTTGATGGTAAACCACCATCCTTTTTCTTTATCGAGTCCCATTTCTTTTGAGACTTCTATAAATTTTCCTTGATCATTTTTAAACATACCAATATGAGACCACTCCCCTAGCACTATAAAATCTTGATCCCCATCAGTATCAAAATCTGTAGTAATTACTTTATTTATAATTCCAAAATCTAATAACTCTGGTGCTATTTCTTTCGTCACATTACTAAAGCTTCCTTTTTCATTTTTATAAATCTGAGATGGAGCACTTACAGGAAAATGTTGTGGTTGTATACGGTTACCAACAATAACATCAGAATCTCCATCACTATCATAATCAATAATTGTTATTGACTTACTCGAATAAAAGTTTTCATTACCACCTTCTTGTACAAAAGACGCTTGACTAAAAACACCTTTCCCATTGTTTTGATAATATCTATTTTGAAAAGCTTTAGAATCTTTTAAAAATTCATTCCCACCACTCACAACAATTAAATCAAGATCTCCATCTTGATCTGCATCAAAAAGAATAGACTCCATATCTTCTTGAATAGTATCTGCTTCAAAAGCACTTTGATTAGATTTTTCAAACCCTTGCGTTGTTTGTATAAACAATTTCCCAGCTTGACCAGAAGCTCCTCCTATAAATACATCTTCTAATCCATCTCCATTAACATCTCCTTTAGTCATACTTGGACCTAATGTAGATTGTTTATAAGGCAATAAAACTTCCTTTTCAAAATCATTGTATTTATTTTCTTTATGAATAAAATCAAGTCCATAATTTGAGTTCGCTTTCGCGAAAGCGTATACTTGATCATCTAACTCCTGAAAAATAGCATTATCTGTTATAGTAGCATTTTCTTCTATAAATGTAATAGATGTATTTGCAGATACGTCTGTAAGTATTTCTTTTTTTCCAGACATCCATTGTACAGTAACCATATCAATAGCCTTAACATCCCCTAAACCAAAATGAGCTATATTTTCAGTTGAAGAAAGATACCCTTTTGCCCTTTTTGATTCATATATCTGTTGTTTGCCATCATATTGAATAGTCACTTTTGCAAATGTCTCTGAAGTTGCCCCTTCTAATGAAACTCGCAAATAATTACCTATTTCTTTTTCTACACTTGTATTTTTAAACAAAAAAGCTTCATCATCTATATTATTCACAATAAGTTCTAAATCTCCATCATTATCTAAATCAGCATAAGCGCCACCATTAGAATACGATGCTACAGCCAGTCCCCATTGATAACCTTTATTTTTAAAATGCAAATTTCCATCATTATGAAACATAATATTGCTCAACTTTTCAGTAGGCATCGCATCGTATAATTTTTGTTTTACCTCCAAAGGCACTCTTCCTCTAAAAGCTTTTTGTGTATCTCTGACCTGACTCTGAATATCATTATCTAATGCATACCTCCTATATCCATTAGTCACATACACATCTCGATGACTATCATTATCTAAGTCAGCAATAAGGCCTGCCCAACTCCAATCTGTTTTTGCCATTTTTGCTTGATGTACGGTATTATTAAAATGTCCATTCCCCATATTTAATTGTAGTGAATTAAACATGTATTGATGTTGGAATCCAAAATCATCTACTAACATAGAAAAACGATCTTCATCCATACTAGCCATTAATGTTTTAGAACGTACATGATCACTAGCCGCCATATCTAACACAAAAATATCTTGAAGATTATCATTATTAATATCGGCAATATCTACCCCCATACCAAAGAATGATACTTGTTTTGTATATTCTTTTATACGATCAGAAAAAGTGCCGTTTTTATTATTGATATACATGGCATCAGGAATATAATAGTCATTTGTTACATAAATATCTAACCAACCATCATTATTTATATCGCTTACTGTAATTCCTAATCCAAATGCAGGTCTAAGCAAATTTGATTTTTCAGTGATATTGCTAAAAGAGTTTTCTCTATTTTCATATAACTGCACACTGCTCTTTTTAAGGTTTTTTGAGATTTTCATACTCGCAAAAAACCGTTGTGGATCTAAACCATAGAATTCATTTTCATTAGAAACAACGCAATCTAAATCTCCATCGTTATCAAAATCAAAAAATACAGATTGTGTACTAATGCCTCTATCTGCGAGGTTATATTCTTGTGCGCTTTCGCGAAAGCGGTTATCTTTTAAATTTATATATAATAAATTCTCTCGTTCTTCTGATTGTCTGGGACCACCTTGAGATACATAAATATCCATCCACCCGTCATTGTTAACATCAGCAAAAGTGACACCATTTGCCCAATGTTTTCCTTCATTAACACCAGCAGATTCTGATATATCTTGAAATTGAAGATTACCTTTATTGAGATATAATTTATTCTCTACTTGATTTCCCGTAAAAAACAGATCTTGTAAACCATCATTATTGATATCTACTACTCCAACTCCAGCTCCGTTATAGAAATAATCAAAATCAAATAAGTTTTCTAAAGAGTCTACATTTTCAGTAAGTGTATTAGAAAAAGTAATACCACTATGAGTACTGGGTATTAATTCGAAAAGATTTTGAGTTTTATCTACTTCTTGTTCTTTAAAAGAAGTATTTGCGGTTTCTTTCTTTTTTTCTTGACCACAGCCTAGAAATATGAAGACTAAACTTATGGTAAAAAAGTACTTCATTATTTTTTGGAAAATATCATTTGCACTACACCCACTCCTTTAACAATTCTGTCTACAACAAACATATTTGTTATAAATTTTCCTTTTCCAGAAAATTGAGTCGTTAAAACTTCATAGGTATTGTCATCATTAACTATTGCTGTGCCTATCTTACTTTTGCCTTCAAAAATTGTGATATTATCATCTTCGACAACAAGACGATAAAATCCATCTGCGCTTTGATAAGAGCCTAAAATAAGTACTGATTCTTTAACTTCTTCAACTATCTCTACTTGCTGATGAACAGAAGTTGTTTTTTTCTCAACTTCAACCTGAGGTTTTTCTGTCACTGTTTCTGATTGAGAATTTTCTTGAGATTTACCATTATAGACATACTCTAATTCTTGAATAGAAACAAATGCTTTGCGTAATGCTTCATGGTATGACTTTTTAACATCTTTATTTTTACTTCTTCCTTGCTCTGAAATAAAAATTACTTTTCCGTTACAATCTTTCATAATTACTTTTAGCTTGGTTATAAGAAAACTTGATCCACCTTCTACATCTGCATAAAGAACATTACAATCGTTCGCTTTTAGAATAAAAGGCATTTGATCTCTTTCTCTAAAAGATTGAAATCCATATTTATTAAACAAGAATTGTGTTAAAGAGTTAAGTTGGTATTCATCTACGCTTTCTGCAAAGGAATATTGTTCAGGAATTATAACATATTCATAATCACGTACACTCTGAGAAAAAGAAGATAGATGTATCAGTAATAAAGTGGTAATTACTAAGTATTTCATTTTTTATTCTGGATCAAAAATTAATTGAAAACCAAACTGTATAGAGGCGCTTCGAGCCTTTGCCAGGTTAGAATAATCTAATAGGTTATCTGTCGCAAGATAAACATTAAATTTATTAATTTTCGTTGAAACTAACACCCCTACATTTCTATTTGAAAAAGCATCATATGTATAGGTAAGTTTTGTACGTAAAAACCGATTCCAAGTCCTATCTATATAGGCAGTAAGAGCTCCTTGTATCCCTCTTGGTCTTTTTATACCGTATAACTGAATTCCTACATTGGTAGCATATCGATCTACGCCACTATTTGTGCAATCACAATCTCCATTAAGATTTGCTCCAAATCCTCTATTTATGGAAGCATTAAATTTAGTAGGGCGCCAAGTAGTATAATTATTTGCTAGAGAGTCTTCATACGGTATATTTTCTTCAAATTCATCTTGTAAGTTTTGCCAATAATCAATTAAATCTTCACCATTTAAAACATCAGGAAATTCTAATTCTATACCATTGGTAGTGAAGTTTCCCGATAATCTATAATTACGTAAGTCTTTAGTGTGAAAAATAGCACCTACATCAATAACACTTGCTGTAGCTGTCCAATGTTCATTAATTGTATATGTTGCTCCGATATCAAAACCTACTCCCACATTGTTACTCAAGATAGCTCTTCCTAAAGCTTTTCCAGGCCCTGCATTATCATCTATAAATGATCGCAATCCAGAAGTATTTACAGTTACTGATGCATCTTGAATTTGATGTTGTAAAAAGTTAGGCCCATTAGGAGTTGTTCTTGTAATAAAAAAACCTTCATTATCTGTACTATTGACATTTGCAATACTCATATACAGTTTGGCTCTCCCTCCTACTCTCCATTTTTTAGATATTTCTTTATTAATTCCAAAATGGTATACCGAGATAATTTCTGCAGCAACAGATATATCTGAAAATTGAAAAGGAGTATCTAAAAAATTTGCATTTCCTTCATATGCAAGAACTGCAATATCTTTTGGGAAGTAAGCAATGATATCTGTTTCTTGATACAATCCTGCAGAGTAGTAGTTATTATTATATGTATTCTTCCATCCAAAAGAAGCTAATTCAAGTTGTTGATTTACAACAAATGCATCCTTATTATCTAGACGAAAGATAGCGTCACGTATTCTAGTATTTATATCACCTCCTTCCTGAAAAATATCATGTACGCTTACGCCTGTTGAACCTGCGTTTACAGAAATTCCAGAAAATAATGGTATGCCAATATGCTTTTCAAAAGATATGGTTGCGCCGGGATTACTTAACAATGTTTGAGGCAAATCATCAACATTATAAAGCAATTGTTTATTCTGCGCCTGCATATGCATCGTTAGACAACTTATATATAATAAGAGAATTACTCGCATCATATATTATAAATCTGAAAATTCTAAAACATATTCTGCTTTACTTTGTAAAGTCAATTCTCCATTTATGGAAGCTCCATTTGTCATGATTGTGACTTCATTTGCTAGTTGATTAGAATTACTAATCGCTTGAATATCTTCTTGGCTCGCTACTTGCGTAAAAAGTGTTCTTTGCAATGATCCATCTTGTGAAGGTATTATCTCAAATTCAACTACATATTGTTCTTGTCCAGAATTATTTAAAAAAGCAGCTCGATTTATAAGAGATTGTCCAAAACTATTATCTACTTGAAAATCCAATGTAATTTCTATTAGATTTTCTCTAATAAAATCATCATCAAGAAACTCTAGACGGGTTGTATCTCTTACAGTCAAAACTACATCTTGTGTATTTACATTTACAAAATCTGAAGTGTCTAGATTAAAAAAAATAAGATCTGTTACTGCTATTGGTGACAGGACAACATCTTGAGTTTGATCAAAATCAACATCACTTACGCAGGAAATGTATGTCATAAAAAATGAGAAGAGTATTAAAACTCCTATAGGTCGATAGATATATTTCATTGTTTGGGAAATGTATATTTATTAACGCCTATTCGATAAGGATATTGCTATAAATAATTTTGAATTTCTAACAATTCATCCACAAAAATCTGTTTATCAGGAAGTTTCAGTTTATGATAATTAAAACAAATAGTTTTCATATTCATCCGTTCAGCTCCGAGAATATCTGCTTCATACGTATCTCCTATCATTATACTTTTCTCTGCAGATGTTTGAGCTGCTTGTAATGCAACTTTAAAAATATGAGGATTTGGTTTTTTCACGCCAGCCGCTTCGCTTGTTGTAACAGTATCAAAGTAAGAAACAATATTTGACTTCTTAAGCTTTGCCATTTGTACTTCTTCAAAGCCATTGGTAATGATATGAAGCGTATACCTTTCTTTTAAATAGTCTAGAAGCTCTATTGTTCCATCAAATAAATAATTATGATCTGGTAAATGTGTGATATAATCTTCAGAAAGCTTATCTATTACATCATCTGTTATAGTTATTTTAAGTGCATCAAATGTTTTTTTAAAACGCCCATAGCGCAATTGCGCTTTAGTAACTCTTTCTTCTCTATACCATTTCCAATACTTAAAATTAATAGGGAAATATATTTCTAAAAAGACATCCAAATTGACATCAATTGCATTTTTCTCAAATATTTTGACAAATGCCAATTCTGAATTACGATCAAAATCCCATAGCGTATGATCAAGATCAAAAAAAATGTCTGTTATTTCTTTATTCATCAGTTATGATTAATGTTCTAAATATCTTTTTACTGTATACATTTATAAAGTCTGCATTTGAAAAAGCAACTATAAATATTCCTTTTACATCTTTTACTTCATTTCGTAATTTTTCTAGATTGACCTTATTTATTGTTTGATTATTTGAATTAATGATTTCATTCACATGAATACAAAAAGGGTATAGTAATAATGGTGTTTGTATCTCATAGTCCAAATCATAGAATAAAAAAGGTGTACACGTACTTGCTCTAAATCCAGGTGTATTAGGATATCCCATAGTATAGTCTTCTGTCACTTCTTGATCTAAGAGATCGCGATAACTATACGGTAGTGTAACTCTATAATCTGAGATTCTAGCTTGTTGTAAAGGTCTATTGGTAATTTGTTCTATACGTTTTTTTTCTTCTTTAAGAATTGGAATTGACTCCGATGCGCTTTTAGAAACAAGTAAACCTACATTAGAATAATCTCCAACCATTTTTATTAATGACTGAAAGCTACGTTTACTATACTTAATATTTTTACTCTCTTCTGTATAATCTCCTAACTCAAAAAAAACTTTAAATCTAGTGGAAGCTTGTTTTTGAACATTAACTAACCAACTAAATATATCATAAGGATCTTTACGTAATCCTAATAGTACTTGTGTTCTTGTAAAGTTTTGTTTTAAACGAAAATTTATAAAGTCACTCCCATATCCTCCAAGTGTTCGTAAAAAGCCTACCTTTCTATATGCATATGCTTGAGGTACATCAATAATTACTTTTGTTTTAAAAGTAGTTTGTTTTTGTAGCTTTTCAGGAAAAACTTGAAGTAACACATCTTTAAATCTTGACACCCAAATATCAACAACAGGTTGTTCCATAAATTGATTCTTATACGCTATACTTTCATTTGCTGGAAATCGACCTTTTGCATCTTTTACATGAGGTAAATATTCTTCATAACGACTTAGCAAATAAAAAGTAGCTCCAAATATATCGTATGGTATTATTGCTTTTGAGTTTTTAGATACAAAAAAGCAAGGTATTCCTTCCCAATCTTGCACCTGAATATCAACATCTGCAATTCCTTGCTCAAAAAGTAAATCAACAGCACTTATATGCATTTCATTACCTAATTGTTTATGAGTATATGAAAGTTTAGGTCCATCGTGTGCTACAAACTCTTCTACTTTACTAGTAAAAGATACAGGAAGTCCTAACATACGTTTACATATATGTTTAAACGTATAGGTAACTCTAGAAGTAATCTTATGTGTATAGATGAGTAGCATTAAAAAAGTGTTATAACAAGCCATCATCGGCAAAGCTAAAATAAGCCTTTTCAGTCACAATGATATGATCTAAAACCTTTACATCAAGACTAGCTGCTGCTATTTTTAATTTTTGTGTAAGTTGTTTATCAGATCGGCTTGGTCTAAGCGTTCCTGAAGGGTGATTATGTGCAAGAATAAGTCCTACTGCATTTAACTCTAAAGCGGTTTTAAGTACTAATCTTACATCAACCAAAGTCCCCGTAATCCCCCCTTTACTTAATTGTTGTTTTTCTAATACTTTATTAGAATTATTGAGATATACTACCCAAAATTCTTCGTGAGGCAAGTCTCCTATAACTGGCTGTAACAGATCAAATACGGAACAAGATGATGTTATACGCTTTCGCGAAAGCGTATCACCTCCATTTCTTCTTCGTCCAATCTCTAGAGCCGCTATAATCGACACTGCTTTTGCTTCTCCAATCCCCTTAAACTTCATCAAATCTTTTATAGATAATTTTCCAAGCTCTGAAAGATTATTAGAAGAAGAAGCCAAAATACGTTTACTTAATCCAACAGCACTATCTTCTCTATTACCAGACCCTATAAGGATAGCTATAAGTTCTGCATCAGAAAGCGCTGATCTCCCTTTATGTAATAGTTTTTCACGAGGTCGATCATCTTCAGACCAATTTTTTATAGAAAAAGAGGGTTGTTTTTTTAACATAGAGTTATATACTCAAATTATGCAATAGTGAGACCTACTACAGTTTAAAATCATTTCAAAATATACCGTTATATTACATTTTGAATTTTAACTATAGCGCATAAATGCTAAAACTTATAAATGTCATATTCTATTATGCTTTTCACTTTCATTACGAAGTTCTATCGCATAACTTGGGTTAAATATAAAGATTGTATTTTTAATTAATACTAGATATAAGCTTATTAAATCCTTTTTATAGTAATTTTAATCTATTTAAAAATTAATCATGCTCATCTTCATCTTAAAAAATAAATTTTAAAGATTATGAAATCACTATTTGACTCTACTGCTTACGAAGAGATTAAGAAACGACTTGACACATTAACAAATGAGAGCACACCTATTTGGGGAAAAATGAATGTTGGGCAAATGGTTACACATTGTCAATTTCCTTTAAAAATTGCATTGAGTAGTAAACCCAGAAAACACAAATGGAATCTTATTGGTTTCTTATTTAAGAAATCTCTATACAATGATAAGCCATGGAAACAGGGACTTCCAACAGCTAAACTTGCAAAAATTACAGATGAAAAAGATTTTATTACAGAACGTGAGAAATTAACTTCTATGATAGATGCATTTCATGCGAAGAAGAAACAAACTGAATGGCAGCCTCATCCTATGTTTGGAAAATTCACTCACGAACAATGGGGACAATTAGAGTATAAACACCTGGATCATCATTTAAGACAGTTTGGAGTGTAATAAAACAGAAAGTAGGTAGAAAAACGAAATCCCTGAAAAATTAATGGGGTGGTTGTTTTCTCTTTTTTGTATACTGCGAAGCACAAAAAATGGAAAACTTTGCGTTATCTCCTTCTTCATATAAACACCTGGATCATCATTTAAGACAGTTTGGAGTGTAATAAAACAGAAAGT
>CAYYSK010000082.1:0-365 GCA_964474345.1 uncultured Flavobacteriaceae bacterium | reverse complement strand
AGGTAGAAAAACGAAATCCCTGAAAAATTAATGGGGTGGTTGTTTTTTCTTTTTTGTAATTAATTTTGTTTTTAAAACTTAATTCATGAAAAATTACATATTAATTTTACTTTTTTTCTCTATTAAATCTGTTCTTGGTCAAGAAAAAATACTTTATATTTTTTGTGACGATGAATCTATTTGTAATAAACAAGAGGTTGTAAAACAAATAGGGGATACTATTGTCAATTACACCTTTTTTAAAACAATTCCAGGTGAGCAATATAAGTACACCTAATAGTTTTAATGAAAATTCTGAGTTAAAAAAGCAGGTTACATTAAAAGCTAATCAAAACATTAATAAACAAATTTCTTTTAGTTCAAAT
>CAYYSK010000081.1:4131-13131 GCA_964474345.1 uncultured Flavobacteriaceae bacterium | reverse complement strand
TTGCAGTGGTTTTGTGATGTAATAGATTTTCTAATGCATAATTCGGGTTAAAGCCCATACATCACTTTTAGAAAAACACGCACAATTAGAAAAGAAACATGCTGCTGGTGAAATGACTCTCGAAGAAATGAAAGATGAACAAAGTATCATGAAATCTGAACACGATAAAATGGAGCATCAACATCAAAAATTAAAAATTGAGCATAAGCACATTTCTGAAGAGGATAAGAAGATGATAATGGAAGATGCAAAAAAAGCTACTGAAAGTTAAATATGATGTTTTTTTATATAAAAAAAAACACTTCTACTTTATTGCAGAAGTGTTTTATATATTAATAGTAATTATCTATTCTTATTGAAGGATAATTTTTCTAGTTATCGTTGTATTATCTTCTGTAGTCATTTGTAGAAAGTAAATGCCCGAAGTAGTAGTATACGTTCTTATATTTAACTGTATCGTATTACTTAAAGAAGTATTTAATTCCATAGTACCTAATAGTTTGCCAGTAACATCATATAGATTACCTGTCATATCTGGAGTTTGCAATCCTCTTACAGATATAGTAATCATACCATCACTTGGATTTGGAAAGATTGACACTTCACGATCGATTTGTGTAACACCATCTACTGTAAGTGTTGGATCTCTTTGTATAAAAATAATATACCCATCACATCCACCTATAATAAGATCCAAAAACCCATCATTATTTAAGTCTATAAAATCTTGATCGTAATTCCCAACATTCCACGCATTTTGAACTCCGTCATATGGATCAACTATATCTCCACTAAAGATTCCATCATTTTCAAAAAGAGTAAATGTTCGAACTCCTCCTGGTTGCCCATTATCTACAGACGTATCACAAGGAGGTTCATCAGTATCAACACTTGCAATAGTAACATCCATATCGCCATCTCCATCAAAATCAACCATTTTTATATTTCCTCCCCATACATCTGTACGATCTGAAGTTAAAAATTGTTGACTATATGTTACATTTTGATCTACTTGAATAGTACCCGCATAGTTTACGTAATCTTGAAAATCATCTACACTATAAAAATCTAAATCGCCGTCATCATCAAGGTCACTTCCTGTAAACATATATGGAGCTATTCCTGGAAATTGCTGAAAATCAGTAAATGTACCATCACCATTATTAAAAAATGTAAATAATCCTTGTACATTAAAAGGAGGTACAGGGCCTCCTCCAGCTCCTAAACATTTAATAATATCTAAATCACCATCATTGTCTACATCGTGTAACTCTGTTGCTGTACCAAAACTAGAATTACGTAAATTTCCCATTCGGCTCGCAGATTCTTCTGTAAAATTACCATTCCCATCATTTACAAAATACACATCTTCAACTAGTTCAGTCTGACTATAATTCACCATATAGATATCTGGTGAATTGTTACCTGTTAAATCTCCCGCAACTGCCGCACAAAATTGTATAACACTCAAAGTTACTGTAGGAAGCCTTGTTGTAGATTCATCTTGAAAACCTAACCAATTTCCACTAGAATCTTCTCCTCTGTTCATATATAGTTTTGGTTGATCTTGAAATGTATTTACTATAAATATATCCATCCATCCATCACCGTCTGCATCTAGACTTATTGCATCTCTTGCATCTGTAGAGTCTGTTAAAAATTCTGGAGCAAGTGTATCTGTTCTATCTCTTAAAACACCATCACCATCATTCATCAGTAAAAGGTCTGTTTTTGCTCCTGCAAAAGAAAAAGGTGCTTTTCTTACCACAATCAAATCATCAAAACCATTGTTATCATAATCTCCCACTACAAAATCTTTCTCTTGATCATCTACAGCATTAGGGTCTTCATTATCTGAAATGTTTGAAATTAGTATACGTTGATCTGTCTCGTCATCAAAATTAATCCATTGAGCATAAGTGCTGGATGTTATGAAAAGTATTGCGATAATAAAAATGTAATTTGTTTTCATGTTCATTTTTTTTTTAGTTGGTCTTAACTTCACTTTATACACTTATATAACAGCTTAATATATGATTTTCCTACCTGATTTTAAAAAAAATGTAAAGTATTTACTTTTAAAGTATAAATAATTAAATAAAATAACTAAATCATTGCTAATTATGTTCAAAAGCATTTAAATACATGGTATAATTTTGTTTATGTTTAAATTTTCATATACTTGATTTAAATTATACGACTATGATTAGACTACTTTTTATAGCTTTATTAATAGGTGCTACTCTATTTATTTAAAGCTTTCTTTACAAAGTCTGATTATAAAAAGTATGGTAAGTGCCAAAGAAAAGGGTACTACATTGCTCTAGGTGGAGAAAAAGACAAATGTGATGCTTGTCAAGGTTCTGAGAAAATTATTAGCTAAGAAATTTGTAATTATAAAACAAAATTTGAAGATAATATGTCATAAAAATATTGACTCGGGCAAATTTGAATTATTTTTACAGTATGTTACATTTTTTAAAAAAGAAATCTTCATTTATTGATATTTGGAGTGGAACGCCAGAAATGCATTGTCACGTATTACCTGAAATAGATGATGGGGCAAAAGATATTAATACAAGTTTAATCCTTATAGATAAGTATAAATCTTTAGGTTGTAATCGCATTATAGCCACTCCGCATACAATGCACGGTATTTACGATAATACTCTTAATACTATAGAAACTGCCTATAACAATATTAAAGATAAAATATCTACAGATATTCAACTTAGCTATTCATCTGAATATATGATAGATGATAATTTTGATAAATTATTAGATAATCAAAATATCATACCATTATATAAAAACTATGTCCTCATAGAAATGTCTTATTTTCAGCCTCCTGAAAATATTAAAGAGCAAATTTTTAAAATAGGTACGTTAGGATATATACCTGTATTAGCGCATCCAGAGCGATATGCGTATTATCATAATAAAATTTCTGTTTTTCAAGATTTTAAATCTAGAGGATGTCTTTTACAGTTAAATGCATTATCCCTATCAGAACATTATGGAAGTTCTTGTCAAAAAACAGCATTCAAATTATTAAAAGACGGTCTATATGATTTTATAGGGGTAGACACTCATCGTATGGATCACCTTATTAAAGTCGAACAATTAAAAATTGGAAATACTTATATAGATTCCCTTCAAGAAGTATGCGCACATACCAGTAAAGTCTTTAATTAGAATTTCGCAAAGCTATATATTTTAAAACCTCACTATTTTAATAAAATAATGGGGTTTTATTTTCTTGAGAAATTGATTTATGGTTTTTTAAATCGTAATAATCTTTTTAAGCGACTAAAAACACTTGGTTTTTCTTGCCCATAACCATATCCATAACCATATTTACTACCATAACCAAAGTTTGTGATTTTAATCCCATTAATTGCAAAAGCAATATTCTTGAGTTTCCCTTCTTCATATAACTCTTTCGGGTATTGTAATAATTTTTTGTCTGTATACTCAGCACGGCAAACATATACTGTTGTATCTGCCAATTGACTTATCAATAATGTATCTGTTACTAATAATGTTGGCGCTGTATCTACTATTACATAATCATATTTATCTTTTACTTCTTCAATAACTCTTTCAAAGCGATTACTCATTAATAGTTCGGCAGGGTTTGGCGGTATTCTCCCTGATAATATAACATCAAAATTTTGACTATCAATATCAATTCTATTTGTAATTGAGTCTAATTCTACTGAAGGATCATATAAGTATTCAGAAAGTCCAATTGTCCATTCATTTTTATCTATATATCTATGTATTTGTGGATTACGTATATCTGCTCCTATTAATAAAACTGACTTTCCAGTGCTCGTTAAACTTATAGCAAGATTATAGGCAACAAATGTTTTTCCTTCTCCTTTTATTGTAGAAGTAACAAAAATAACATTTCCACTTTCTTTACCTTTTATAAAGTACCCTAAATTGGTTCTTAAAATTCTAAAAGCTTCTGCTAATACAGATCTATCATTATTTTTAATAACCTCATTATCTTTATTATCTAATATTGGAATTTCTCCTAAAATAGGAATTCCTGGAGTTTCACGTTCTGCATCTAATCGATTATGAATTTTATTATCAAATAGATTTCTAATGTAAATTAATAGTATTGGAATTATTATTCCTATGGCAAACGCAATAAGTAAAAGATTTCTTCTATTTGGTGCAATTGGACTCTTTTTACTATATGCATAATCTATCACCTTTGCTTTAGGAGAAGTTACTGCCATAGAAATTGCAGTTTCTTCTCTTTTTTGTAATAGATATAAGTAAAGGGATTCTTTTATTGATTGTTGGCGTTCAATACCTCTATATTCTTTTGATATTACAGGTATTTTAGAAAGCTCATTGTCTATATTATTAATTTGGAAATTTAAACGATCCCGTTGAATAGACAATGTACTAATTATAGTGCTTAAGTTTTTAAGTATATTATTTCTAGCAGTGTTTATCTGGGCTTCAAGTGTTCTAACTACTGGGTTATCAGAAGTGGCACTTTGAAGCATTCTCTTCTTCTCTATTATCAGAATATTAAATTCACTAACTGCTTTAGATATTCCTTCTGATTCTATACTTAAATTTTCAGGTAATAAATCTGTTTCATCTCCAGAATTTAAATAGTCCTGCATAGACTTATACAGAGATACTTTAGTATCGATTTCAAGTTTGGTATTTTGTATAGAATTTGAATTTTCAAGGAATAATTGGCTTTCAGTAGCAATGTCAGTCAGCTTATTTTGTTTTTTGAAAACAACATCATTGTACTCTACAGAATCTAATTCTTTTGTAATAATATCTAATCGTTTATCTATAAAACTTGCAGTACTCTTAGAAATGCTATTTCTATCATTAATAGCATCTTCATTATACACTTTTGCAAGTGTATTAAGGATATCTTCTGATTTCCTGATATTATTAGCTATTAATGATAAGTTTATTACACTACTAAAATCACTAACAGGTTCAACAATGAGTGATCTTTGCAATGCATCTGTAGCATTTTGAACAGTTCGAATAATAACAATTATTTCCTCTTCTCCACCCTTCTTAAAATTATGAATTTCTGATAAATTTGGAGTCAGAAAGAAACTTCCAGAATTTGTTTTAATTTTTTCTCCAAACTTATATTTCTTATAAATTCCTTCTTCTCCTTGTTTTATTTGAAACAAGTCGTTGGAAATTAATTTTACATAAAAAACTGCCGAGGTATTACTAGAATCAGATGGGATAAGATTAAAGAAAAATGGTTTTTTTAGGTATAATTCGGATTTTTTTATTTTACCTTCTCTAATATAAAGAGTATTTAGATTTAACTCAGTAACAACATTTCTTAATAGTTTTTTTGACTTTATAATTGCTAACTCATTTTCAAATGAGGACTTATTAAGAGAGGTACCTGTGATTCCTAAATCTTCAAAAACTGCTAATTCTGAAATAGAACTATTATTATCATCTTTTATTAATAAAAAAGAATCAGTTTTATAACTAGGAGTAGCATATCTTAAATATAGTAATGCCAATGATAGACTAACAATAAGTATTATTACTATTAATGGCCAAAACCTTAGATATAGTAATAGTATGTCTTTTATGTTAGATTCTTCTTCTTTAAAGTTTATAGAATTTTCCATAGTACAAGATTCTAACGTGATAAAACACTTATTACTGAAATTAATATACCAGCTACGGATATAAATACGGGTGTGTTTCTATTAAATGCCGCTCCTTGTATTCTTGCTTTATTTGGTGATACAATAACTACATCGTTTTGTTGAAGATAATAATAAGGCGAATTAATAAAATCAATAGATGTAATATCTAGCTCTCCGTAAGATTTAATATTATTTTCTTCTCTTACTACATATATTTTCTTTCTTTTCCCAAATATTGTCATATCTCCAGCAAGTCCGAGAGCTTCTAATACTGTAATCCTTTCATCTTGAATCGTGAATGTTCCTGGTCGTTGAACTTCACCTAGTACAGAAACAGTAAAATTTAATATTCTTAAATTAATTACTGGTTCATTTACATACTTTAAAATTTCTTTTTTAAGTAATTCTATTGCTTCAAATCTTGTCAAATACCCTAGTTTCATCGTTCCAATTACTGGCATTTCAATATTACCAGATTCATCTACAAGATATGTTTGTAATCTTGGTTGATTTGAACTTGTTGATGCAGTAGAGACTGGATTAAAAGGCTCTACCGTCTTTTGATCTATTCCAGAAACAACTATAGATAGAATATCATTTGGCCTAATAACTGTTTTATAGTTTACATTTTCTTTTTGTAAATTACTTATGTTTTCAATATCTTGAAAATAAAGAATTTCTTTTTTTGAAATACATGAAGATGTAATAAAAGATACTAATAATAAAGTTAAAAAATATTTGATATTCAAGGGATACTTTTTTAAAATTAGAACGCAAAAATAACTTTAATAGAAATAGGAAACAATCTTTTAATGATCATCTTTATAACTATTTTTCTTTGTTTACAAGGATATCTAAAACTTCATATTCAGAGTTATTACTTTTAAATTCTGGAATTAATTGTTTAAGTTTAGTTACTGTTTTATTATTTTTATTTTCCTGTGCCGCTTCTACAATAGATTTAATAAATTCATTTACATAATGATATTCTTTAGTCTCATCTTCACTGATCATTATTTTATCATGATGTGTTGGTAAAGTTTTACTTTTATCACTTAATAATTCTTCATACAGCTTTTCTCCTGGTCTTAATCCTGTAATTTTGATATTAATCTCTTCATTTGGGACATATCCGGCTAATTTGATCATCTTTTCAGCAAGATCCATAATTTTAACAGGTTCTCCCATATCAAAAATAAAAATCTCTCCTCCTTTACCCATAGACCCTGCTTCAAGAACAAGTTGACAGGCCTCTGGAATTGTCATAAAATAGCGAATTATATCTGGATGTGTTATAGTGACAGGGCCACCAGATTCTATTTGTTTTTTAAATAAAGGGACTACAGATCCATTTGAGCCCAAAACATTTCCAAAACGTGTGGTGATAAATTTAGTAATCTTCCTATTATCGGTTACCAATTCTTTTTGTTCAAAATATAAAGACTGAACATACATTTCGGCTGCGCGTTTAGAAGCCCCCATAACATTACTAGGGTTTACAGCTTTATCTGTACTTACCATCACAAAATGACCTACACCATATTCTGTAGCTAGGTCTGCTATCAATTTAGTCCCTAATATATTAGTATGTATAGCTTCAGATGGATTATCTTCCATTAAAGGTACATGTTTATATGCTGCAGCATGATAAATAACATTTATCTCATATGTTTCAAAAAGAACACGAAGGCGTTTTTTATTTACCACATCACAAATGACATAAGATACATTAAGGTCTGGAAATTTATTCTTTAACTCTATATGTAATGCATGTAATGGAGATTCTGCTTGGTCAAGAACAATAAGTTTTTTTGGATTAAACGTTGCAACTTGCCTAACTATTTCACTTCCAATAGATCCAGCCCCACCAGTAACTAGAATAATCTTATTGCTAATTTGAGCTGTTTTATTTTTTGCATTAAGAACTATAGGTTCCCTATTTAATAAATCTTCTATTTGTAAAGATTTTAACTGATCTGTTACTGTCGTATTTTCTGACCAATTGATGACAAGTGGAGAATTATATACTTTTATATCATTTTCTAGACAATCCTTAACAAGAGCATATCTTTCTTCTGCATTAAGTGTATTTCCTGAAAATATAATAGCTTGGGCATCTAGTTTATGTACTAAATTACTAATAGAATCATTCATCTCTAAAACAGGTTTTCCTAAAATGCGTAAGCTTTTATTTTGTCTGCTAGATGCAAATCCTTGAATTTGAAATCGTTGCGGATGCTCTATATCTAATGCTGCCGCTATAGATATCGCTCCATCATCTACACCAACAATTACTGCTTTGATAAGTTCTTCTTCTCTTTGAGCAACTTTAAAATATTCATAAAGTTGTTTTACCGCCAATCTAAAAATAAATAATGCAGTAAATGAAATAAATAAGAATACTATTAATCCTGTAGATATAAATATTTTATCATCTGTTACCGTAATGCTAATAAGATTAATAATAAGTAAGGTGACAAAAGTAGATACTGATGCAAAAAATAACTTTAAAGCATCCATATATGATGAATGTCTTATAAGGCCCGCATATGTTTTAAATATTAATAAGAAAATAAAATTAATCCCGACAACAAGTCCTACTTGTTGAGAAATCCTCAAAGTCTTAAGCGGAATAATATTAAGGTCCTTAAGAAGGTAATATGTTAAAAACAAACTAGATGTAACAATCACTGTGTCAATAAATAAAACAGCCCATCTTGGCAAATATCTTAGATTCCTAATATCTAACTTATTATCCTCTGAAAATAAATTTTCAATAGCTGTTTGTAATTTACTTTTCATAAAATTTGATTGGCGCATTATCTTACTTTAAGATAGTATATCAAAGATAACCTTTTCTATTCTTTGTCTATCTTCAAGTGTTAAATTTGACCCTGAAGGTAAGCATAATCCGTTTTCAAACAGATGAAATGCTATTTTTTCTCCATAAAAAGCACAGTTTTCAAAGACCGGTTGCATATGCATGGGCTTCCATAAAGGCCTAGACTCAATGTTTGCTTTCGCGAAAGCTAAACGAATATCTTCTCTTGTCACCCCATTCGTTTTTTCAGGATCTACTAAAATTGCAGAAAGCCAATGATTACAATAAAAATCTTCATTAGGTTCTTTAAACACTGTAATTCCATTATGATCTTTAAAAAGTTTTTGATAAAACGCATTCATCTCTCTACGGAGATTTATATGTTTATCTAGTACTTCCATTTGTCCTCGCCCTATCCCTGCAGATATATTACTTAATCTATAATTATATCCTATTGTACTATGTTGATAATGCGGTGCATTATCACGTGCTTGTGTCGCTAAG
>CAYYSK010000081.1:0-4121 GCA_964474345.1 uncultured Flavobacteriaceae bacterium | reverse complement strand
AGAAAACTGTGTGTTGTTTTGTTTCTTCAGAAGGACATACAAGAGCTCCTCCTCCACTTGTAGTAATAATTTTATTTCCATTAAAAGATAACACACCATATGTACCAAATGTACCACAGTTTTTTCCTTTATAAGTAGATCCTAATGCTTCTGCGCTGTCTTCTACAACTGGAATTTCGTATTTATTTGCAATTGCATGTACTTCATCTATTAGGTACGGCATACCATATAAATGTACAGCTATAATTGCTTTCGGCTTTTTTCCTTTTCCTATACGATCTACAATCGCTTCTTCAAGATATTGAGGAGAAATATTCCAAGTAGAAGCTTCACTATCTATAAAAACAGGTGTTGCTCCTAAATATGTAATAGGATTTGCACTTGCCGAAAATGTAAATGATTGACAAATCACTTCATCACCTTGCCCAACTCCACATTGTAAAAGTGCTAAATGTAATGCTGCAGTTCCAGAACTTAAAGCGGCAACAGGTACATTATTTAAATATGAACTCAAATCATCTTCAAAACCTGATACATTAGGCCCTAGTGGCGCAATCCAATTAGTGTCAAAAGCTAGATTTACGTAGTCTTGTTCTGTGCCTCCCATATGAGGAGAAGAAAGCCATATTTTAGCTTCATTCATTATCTTTAATCTTTTTAAGTTTTCTTGCAGGATTTCCTACTACCACTGTATTATCTTCTATATCTTTAATTACAACAGTACCAGCACCAACAATAACATTTTTGCCAATTTTTATATTCGGTAATACAATAGCACCAGCCCCTATCTGACTTCCATTTCCAACAATTACATTTCCTGTAATAATAGCTCCTGGGGATATGTGAACAAAATCACCTATAACAGCATCATGTTCTATAATAGAAGCTGTATTGATAATACAATGTGTGCCTATTTTTGCATCTGTATTTATCACTACTCTAGCCATAATCACAGTACCATCTCCTATAACCGTATCAGACCCTATAACAGCACTGCTGTGGATAATTGCTTTACTATAGGTCGCACTTAATTTTTCTACAATACGTTTACGAATTTTATTATCACCTATTGCTATAATAACATTTTCACACATAGTTTCACATGGCTTAAGCACAGGATATCCTATAAGTTGATCTATATTCTCATTATCATCCATTATATGATTAATAGACTCATTATTACTTTTAATAATATCTATAATCACTTTTGCATGTCCACTAGCTCCATATAATGTAATCATATACTTCCTTTAAATGGTTTTGTTGTTGCTTCTCCTTCTGTATTTATATCTTCCCTTAAAAAAACTTTTTTTACAGTCAGTAATACAATTTTAATATCTAATAAAAATGATTGATGATCTACATACCACACATCTAATACAAATTTTTTTTTCCAACTTATAGAGTTTCTACCGTTGACTTGTGCCCAACCAGTAATACCAGGTTTTACATTATGTCTTCGAGCTTGTTCTTTAGAATATAATTCTAAATAAGAAGGTAGTAATGGTCTAGGTCCTACAACACTCATAGAACCATTAAGCACATTAAATAATTGAGGGATTTCATCAAGTGAAGTCTTTCTGATAATACGACCTATCATTGTAAGTCGATCAGCATCTGGTAATAAATCACCGTTTACATCTCGCTCATCTGTCATTGTTTTAAGTTTGACAATACTAAAGATACGTCCGTTTTTACCAGGGCGTTTTTGGACAAAAAATGGAGAGCCAGAATTTACAATAGTTAACCCAATAACAGCCAGAATAAGTATTGGACTTATTAATAATAATACTATAATTGCTGTTATAATATCAAATAAAGGTTTAAAGAATTTTTTATACATAACCCTATACACTCTTATTGCAAAGTAACGCTTCTATTTTTTATCGTGCAACGGTTTGCAAATGATTTACATATTGTTGTGCTAGCACACCTCTATCAAAATACTCTTTTGCATATTTATAACCATTAATACCACTTTCAATAAGTACTTCTTTATCTTTTAATATTGCACGTACTTTTATTTCAATATCATCTATATTTTCTGGTTCTACATAAATACCACAATTTGCTTTTTCTACAAGTTCTCTAGAAACTCCGTCAATAGCAAGAAATACTGGACGTTTACAAGACATATAATCAAATGTTTTATTTGAATAAATTGTCTTAAACGTATCTACCTTTTTAAGTACTGAGGCACCCATATCAGAAGCTAGTATATATTTAAAAACTTCTGCTTTTGGAACAGCATCTCTAAAAATAACATTGCTTACCTTTCGTTGCTTTACTTCATTTTGGAGTTCTTGTTTCTTCATTCCAGAGCCTATTAATTGAAAGACAACTGGTGTATCTTTTAATCGTACAGCAGCATCTACCAATTGTATTAAATGATTTGCAACTCCATGAGCACCCACATACGTGATAACAAATTTTCCTTCTAATCCTAATTCTTTTTTAAAAGCAATAGCGTCAAAATTACTTTCTTGAATTTGTTCAGCTAATGTAAAATCTGCTGCATTAGGGATGAATATAATTTTTTCTTCAGGAACGCCTTTTTCTATAAGTTTTGTTTTAAAAGCTGGTGTTAGTACGTTAATTAATTTTGCTTTTTTATAAATATAATTCTCAAACCAATATGCCATTTTTATAATAAGCTTATTCTTCAATACTCCTGTGTCTATGGCAGATTCTGGCCATAAATCTCGAACTTCAAAAACAATAGGTAATCTTTTAAACATTGATAAAATTACTGCTGTTATACCTACAAACAAGGGAGGTGATGTCACGACAATTACATCATACTCTCCTTTAGTTTTGAATAACCCTGCATAAGTTGACGAAAATACAAACGAAAAATACCCCCATAATCTTCCTATAAAATTGGTATTATAACTCTCCGAGACATGGCTACGAACAACATCTACATTATCATAAAAATTTTCATCTTTATAAAAGTATTTCTTTTTATAACGTTCTGGTTTTTTACCGGTAGTGTAGCTTACCATTCCAGATAGAACAGTTATTTTGTGTCCTAATGAGCTCCATACTTTTGTCATCTCATTAAAACGGGAGCCTCCTCCTTCGTTTTTTTCAAGAAAGTATTGATGTAATAAGAGTATGCGCATAAAATGATTAGGTTAGTATCGTTATTGTTGTTTTAATTTTAGAGGAGGTCGTTTCAATAGATTTACGTAATGATGGTATTTTAACTCCATAGTATCCTGAATACCATAAAGTCTCTTCTTTTATTTTTAATTCTGTATTATTAGTATCAAATGTTTTTATTTCTATTTGATCTGCAACAATAGGGTTAATATTCCAGTATTGTATCATGATATCGTTATTTAAAGGAGAAATTTCATCTTCAATAAGCCATTCTAGTTTTCCTTTAAATTTAGTCACAGTACGTGTATGTTGTCTTTTCCCTATATGCTTAAATGCTTTTATTGTTCCCTTAAAAATATATCTATCATTTTCTTCTGCAACAGAACTTTGAGCTTCTTTAATCCAATTATACCAGATAAAACGATTTCCTTTCTGCATTTGATTTTCTCCATTTATACTAACCGTGTTATGTCCTGGAGTTCCAACAAAGTAATTTACTGTTTCTTCATCAGTGTTATATAAATAACTTCCTACGTCCCATAGATAATTAATACCATTTGCCCATATATCTAAATGCAAATTATCTGCTTGAAATGGTCGATCTTTATATGCACCACATCGAAGAAACGTTTTAACATCTTCCTCTTGAATAATCTGGTATCCGCTTTCGCGAAAGCTAAAAATACCACTTTCCCTTTTTGAATTTACTTTAATATTCTGTAGTCCGTACCATTCTTGACTTTCCGAAGCCTGTTGTACAGTTCCAAAAAGGACTGCTCTTAAATCATCCAATTGAGATTGATAATTACGATAATCATCATCAGTAAATTTAAAAAACAAAGCTCCATCATTAGATCCATAATTTGGTAATTGATTTGAAACAGGATCTTGAGAAGCTTCTAAAAAAGTGAGCGATTTCTTTGCTTTTGTGTAAACAACATCTGTAAATCTATCATTATGTAATTCTGACAAACGTATACCCCAAGTAAGTAATTGAACAGCGACTCTATGGTAAT
>CAYYSK010000080.1:0-13141 GCA_964474345.1 uncultured Flavobacteriaceae bacterium | reverse complement strand
ATGCGGGTGCAAATATACACCCAATTAATTTATATATCAAAACCTTTTTAAAATAAATTTTGCTTTTTTTCATCTTTTCAGAATACCTTTGTTTTTTGATATAAAAACAACACATGGATATTTATATAATGGGCTATATGGGCTCAGGAAAATCAACTGTAGGGCAGTTGTTAGCAACGCATTTAGGATATGATTTTGTAGATTATGATACATATATCAGTGAAAAAGAAGGGATGACCATCTCCGAATTGTTTACTAAAAAGGGTGAAATTTATTTCAGGAAAAAAGAAGCGCTTTATTTAAAAGAGATAGTCACGACTTCGCCCTCTAAAAAGATAGTGTCTTTAGGGGGAGGAACACCGTGTTATGGATCTAATCTAGAAATTATCAAAGAGAGTGACGTATTATCCATATACCTTAATGTACCTGTAGTTGAGCTTACAGAAAGATTATGGACTGAAAAGGAGGAACGACCACTTATTGCTGGACAACAATCCAAGGAAGAATTAGAAGAATTTGTAAGAAAGCATCTTTTTGAAAGAAGTTTTTATTACAATCAAGCTTCTAAAGTTGTTAAGGTAAAAAAGCAATCTGCTTCAGAGATTGTAGAAGAAATTGTTGCAACCTTATTCTAAGATTGCCATATCATTTCCTTTTCTAAAAGTAACCCTCACAGACTCATGAAGTGATGTGCTTAAAGAGATTCCTTTAAAGTCAGCTTTTACAGGGTATTTTTTATGATTTCTATTTATGAGTACAGCTGTTTTAAAACGTTTTAAGGGAACGTTTAAAAAATGTTGTACTCCATAGATTAATGTTGTACCCGAGTTAAGTACATCATCTATAAGTACAATAGATTTATGGGCATACTCTTCTTCTGTAAGACTTGTTTTTACCGTACCTAAAGGGTCTTTTTTATTCATAGAAACCTTGCATAAGATCGTTTTAAAATTTGCGATCTCATTAAGAGCAGTTTCAAGACGCTCTGCAAATTTATAACCGTTGTCAGCAATACCTGCTAAGATGACTTCTTTTTCATTTACATTACTCTCATATATTTGATAGGCAATGCGAAGTATCTTATGCTGAATCGCTTTGTGATCTAGTATTTTGTCAAGTTTTACTTTCATAGACTTTCTTCGTGTAAAAATACTTATTTTTATTCTTCTTCACTATCCATAAAAAAGTCATCGTTTTCATAAATTCCATCAATATCTCTACGATCTTTTTTGGTAGGTCTACCTGTGCCTTTTTTTCTATAATAATCTTTAGAGTATTTCAAAAGATCTAATTTTTCAAAATTTTCTTTGGGGGTTGTGTCTTTGCGATAGATATCTACAAGTTTAGCTCCAAGTCTACTATCAGGAAGGTCTAAAACCTCTAATGTATATTGAACTTGATTTTTACGTACGCTAATAACATCTGTAGGATATACATCTCTAGCTGGTTTTACAACCTTGCCATGTACCTTTACGTGCCCTTTTTTGCATGCATTGGTTGCTATAGATCGTGTCTTAAAATAGCGTATACACCATAAATATTTATCAATTCTCATATAAAAATGCATAAAAACACGTTAATCTATGTATAATTTGTGCTCAAAAATACATCAAAATTGTATCTTGCAGGTCTGAAAAAGAATTTTATGAGATTTAGAAATTATTTAGGACTACTTCCTGTGTTTATTTTATTCATCTCTTGTGGAGATGATGGCGAGAGAGCCCCCGATGGTATTGCTTTTAGAGATAGAGGTGAGCAATCAATAGCAGATGATATCTTTATTAGAGAATATCTGGAGACGCATTTTTATAATTATGAAGAGTTTGCAAATCCACCTGCAAATTTTGATTATGAGATTAGATTTGATACTATAGCAGGAGCTAATGAAGATAAAACTCCTATGATTGATCAAATCACTACAAAGACGTATGATCGTTTTGGAACTAGTAATACATTGTATATTCTTACAGCTCGTGAAGGATCAGGAACTACTTCTCCCTCAATTGCAGATTCTACATTTATAAATTTTAAAGGAGTTAACATTTTAAGCAATGTATTTGATGCAGCTGTCAACCCAGTTTGGTTTAACTTACCTGCAACTATTGATGGCTTTGCAAATGGGATTGCAGGCGCTAGAGGAAGCTTAGCAGGTCCAACCATAAGTAGTGATGGTGTTACAGAATATCCTCAAGATTATGGTATAGGTGCTATATTTATTCCTAGTGGATTAGGATTTTTTGCCCAACCTCCAAGTAATGATATTGGAATTTACTCTTCACTTGTATTTACATTTTCATTATTTGAAAGTAGAGTCACAGATCATGATGGAGATGGTATTATTAGTATAAATGAAGATATTGACGGAAATGGATTCTTATTTGACGCTTTAGATAATACAGATGGTGATGTTTTAGCAAATTTTACCGATGCTGATGATGATAATGACGGAATAAACACCCGTTTAGAGACAATGACAGATGATGACGGAAATTTCTTAGGATTAATAGATACAGATAATGATGGTATTATGAATCACTTAGATGACGATGATGATGGAGATGGTATCGATACCTCAGATGAGATTATTGTAAACTTTACCACTGGTGATATCACGTTTCCAGATACAGATAATGATGGGATACCTGATTATCTAGACGCTGATAGTTGATAGTACGCTTTCGCGAAAGCGTATAAAAAACATATATTAAAAAAGGCAACTCATTATGAGTTGCCTTTTTTAATGGTTATATAAAAGAGAATGTTACTTTTTGTTTTCTCCTTTAAGTTGATATGATAGACTTAAAATCCATTGAGATGGTCTAGAATCTACAATAAAACCAAAATCTTGTACATTACTGTCTGAGATTGCATCATTATCTTGAAAAGCTCCTTCATATCTTAGATCAATACCTAATCGCCCTAGTTGTAATCCAGCACCTAATTGATATCCTATCGTAAATGAATTCTCAGGTTCTTCTATGGCGATTCCTAAACCGTCTATGTCATTATTAAGTACCAGTTGGAATGAAGGCCCGGCTTTAATATTTAAAGGGCCTACGACGTCCAGACCTACTAATAAGGGAATGTCAATTTTTGAAAAATTATAATCTGCGCTAGTTCCATCTTGACTGTATTCTGTATTTAGTTGAGTATATACGAGTTCAGGTTGCACAAAAATTCCTAGAAATTTGAATTGAGAGTACAATCCAGCATGAAATCCTACTCTATCATCTCCATCTATAGAGATATTATCAGCAAAATCAGTAATAGTTTCTAAACCTCCAGTAGAACCATAATTAAGACCTCCTTTTATTCCAAATTGTGCTTTTTGGCCAAAGACACTTACCGATGATACGAGTAGTATCAAAATCATTAGTTTTTTCATAATTGAGTTTGTTGTTTGAATGAATGACAAAAATAAAGGCAGAATGTTACAATTCTGCCTTCCAATGTTTTATAAAAACGTAAAATAAGGTTCTTTATTTCCTGTCAATTACTTTTTTGGATGCTTTTACAATAGCAGCAGCGTTCAATCCATACTTCTCCATAAGCTGTGCTGGCGTACCACTTTCTCCAAAAGTATCGTTTGTAGCTACAAATTCTTGAGGAGTTGGATGTGATGTAGCGAGAGCTCTTGCTACGCTTTCTCCTAAACCTCCGAGATGATTGTGCTCTTCGGCAGTGACAATACATCCTGTTTTCTTTATAGAAGCAATGATAGCCTCCTCATCAAGAGGTTTTATGGTATGTATATTAATTACTTCAGCAGAGATACCTGCTTCGTATAAAGTTTTAGCTGCTTCTAGTGCTTCCCAAACAAGATGTCCAGTAGCTACGATAGTAATATCATTCCCTTGCTGTAAACGTACAGCTTTTCCTATTTGAAAATCTTGATCAACAGGCGTAAAATTAGCTACTTTTGGACGTCCAAAACGTAAATATACAGGCCCTTTATAATCTGCAATAGCAATAGTAGCAGCTTTTGTTTGATTATAATCACAGGTATTAATTACAGTCATGCCTGGTAGCATTTTCATTAATCCTATGTCTTCTAGAATTTGATGTGTTGCTCCGTCTTCTCCAAGAGTTAATCCAGCATGAGATGCACAAATTTTCACATTCTTATCAGAATAAGCAACACTCTGACGTATTTGATCATATACACGACCTGTCGAGAAGTTTGCAAATGTTCCTGTAAATGGAATTTTACCACCTATAGTCATTCCTGCTGCAAGACCAATCATATTTGCTTCGGCGATACCTACTTGAAAGAAACGTTCTGGGTGATTTGCTTTAAACGCATCCATTTTAAGAGAACCTGTAAGATCTGCACAAAGGGCCACTACATCTTTATTAGATTTTCCAAGTTCTTCTAAACCTGCTCCAAAACCTGATCGGGTATCCTTGTTTCCTGTGTTTTCGTATGTTTTCATTGAAATATTGTTACTACTGTTTTTGCTTTCGCGAAAACATATTTTTAATAGTCTCCTAAAGTTTCTGCATTTTGAGCTAAGCCTATAGCGAGTTGATCGTCATTAGGCGCTTTACCATGCCAAGCATGTGTGTGCATCATAAAGTCTACACCATTCCCCATAACAGTATGCATTAATATACAAACAGGTTTTCCTTGACCACTAAGACCTTTTGCCTCTTTTAAGCCTTCTACAACTGCCGTCATATCGTTTCCTTGTTTGATATCTAGAACAGTCCAACCGAAAGCTTCAAATTTTGCCCTCATACTTCCTAGTGCAAGTACATCATCAGTACTACCATCTATTTGTTGCCCATTAAGGTCTACTGTAGCAATAATATTATCAATTTTACTGGCAGCAGCATACATAATTGCTTCCCAATTTTGACCTTCTTGTAATTCTCCATCCCCCATTAATGCGTATACCGTATGGCCGCAACCGTTTAGTTTTTTTGCTTCGGCAGCACCTAATGCAACACTAAGACCTTGTCCTAAAGATCCAGAAGCCATTCTAATACCTGGAAGCCCTTCATGCGTAGTTGGGTGTCCTTGTAAACGAGAATTTAATAACCTAAATGTGTTCAATTCTTCAACAGGAAAATATCCTGATCGAGCTAGAACACTATAAAAAACAGGAGAGATATGCCCGTTTGATAAGAAGAAGACATCTTCTCCTAAACCATTCATATCAAACCCTTCTTTACGGTCCATAATTTCTTGATATAAGGCCACAAAAAATTCTGCACATCCTAAAGAACCTCCTGGATGACCAGAATTTACTTTATGTACTTGTCTTAAAATATCTCGACGTACTTGTGTTACAAGTGTTTCGAGCTTTTGAATATCTGCCATTAGAGTTGTGTTGTTTTGATGTTCAAAAATACTTTATTTGCTTCCGACAGCCTATATAGATACTGGGAGGTTATCAACTAAAATCAATAATTAGTAAACAATTTTTAACTATTTCTAGCTAATGCGATCCATGTTTGTAACAAGAGTCTCAATAAATTTTGTGATAGGACTTTTGATCATCATAGACATCATAGGGTTAAAATCACCTGCAAATGATAATTGAACATCACTCTTAGAGTCATCTTTCTGAGTAATATTTCCCGTAAGAGTAAAAGGTAATTTATCACTGGCAGCTCCTAGAACTACTTTAGAATGAGGTACTCCTTCTTTAAGATCTAATACAATTTCGGGCATCCCTTTTAAAGCAAAAAGGAAACGAGTGTCATTGATCTTTTCAAATTTTGTATTATCTGGCATAAGGGCTTCAAAATTTTCGATATTCATCAAAAAATTATATACCTCTTCGGCAGATTTATCAACTGATTTTGTTGGGCTTTCTAAATTCATTTGGTTTTATTGTAAAGTAAATTATCTCCAGTTTGCTGGGTCTTTTCGCCAGTTTTCTAATGTGTTTTGTTCTTCTTCTGTGATATATTTTGTATCTGCAGCTTGTTCTAAAAGATGTGAGTAATCACTTAAAGTATGGAGTTGTACGTTTGCTTCTTTAAAAGCAGCTACACTTTTTTCAAACCCGTACGTAAAAATAGCAAGCATTCCTTTTACAATAGCTCCCGATTCTTTAAGAGCATCTACTGCTTTAAGACTACTCATCCCTGTACTGATTAAATCTTCTATAACAACAACAGAACTCCCAGGTTCTAAATATCCTTCTATTTTATTTTGACGTCCATGTTTTTTTGCTTCAGGACGTATGTATACAAAAGGAAGATTTAAGTAATCTGCAACAAGCATACCAATACCTATAGCGCCAGTTGCGACACCAGCAATGGCATCAGGCTTGCCATAAATTTCTTCTACTTGCTTTGCTATTTCTTGATGTATATAGTTGCGTATTGCAGGATAAGATAATGTAATTCTATTGTCACAATAAATTGGAGATTTCCATCCAGATGCCCATGTAAATGGAGTTTGCGGTTGTAATTTTATTGCATTAATTTGCAATAGTAATTCGGCAGTTTTTTTTGCCGTTTCTTTGTCTAAAATCATACTGCAAATGTATAAAGTTTTTGTGAATGATATCCCTCTAATTCTATCTACGGAAAAAGATATAGGGAATAATTATAAATCAATTCCGCTTAAAAAGGTAAAGCTGAAAAGAATTATAAAAAAAATGATAAAAGGAAATCTCTTATATGTGAACCTATATCATGAAAAGGAAGAAAAACTACTTAAATTTTTAAAAAAGAAACTTCCCGTAATTGTTGCAGGTGGTGGATTGGTGTATAATACAAAGAAAGAGATTCTCTTTATTTTTAGAAATGGGAAATGGGATTTGCCTAAAGGTAAAATAGAAAAAGGAGAAGATATACAGACTTGTGCCATTCGTGAGGTAGAAGAAGAAACTGGAGTTTCTGGAATAGAAATTAAAAAATTTATTACAAAAACCTATCACATTTTTAAGCGAAATGGAAAGTTTAGACTCAAAGAAACTTATTGGTATGAGATGTATACTGACTATGAGGGAGCTTTAACTCCACAGGAGAATGAAGGGATCAAAAAGGCAAAATGGAAAGACTTTCAACAAACACAAAAAGCACTTGAAAAATCATATAATAATATTAAACTTCTTTTTCCTGCAGCGTATTTAACGAAGCATCCTAACGATAGGATATCGTAGGTGTGCTTTTTCATAATTAGGAGATTTTTTATGTATCCAAGCTAATTGAGCATACCAATTTTGAGCAAAGGAAGGCTCTGCTATTTTTTTTGCCTCAAACTCAGTCTTGATATTTGGATTTTTATTTAAAAACTCCAATGCCTTGTCTTCCCATACATACGGAGAGAACCCTTCTTTTTGTTGTAAAATAGTGTCAAAGAAATTCCAGTTAAAAAAGCTGTCATTAGCTTCGGGTTCTAATGTTTCTAGTAGATACCTTAATCCATCTTGATTTGCTGTTTCTACAATATATCCACCTCTTTTTATAGTAACTTTTTCTTTACTTCTCTTAACAGTTGTATTGTAATGAGGGTAATGCCCTTCATACGGATTTCTGCCAGTTTGATAGTTGTCTATGTGATACACTTCAGCTATAAATGTGGTATCTCTTTTAATTTGCTTAAAATAAATGTCATTGTCTCGTAATTTTAAAGCAATATCACGCCATCCTCTAGGAATGACATACGCTTTTGGGATAGTTACTTCCTTGGTAGGTTTGAAAAAATTATAATAGGTGACATCTTTTGTGAATGGTTGATTGCGATCATACTTTAAGCGTCTTTGCTGTGTGATTTCACTTTCTTTATAGGTGCCTTCATATCCCAAAAACTTTAGAGTTGATGTTTGTGTGCTATCTATGGAAAATGCAAGAGGGTAGGTATCCGCTTTCGCGAAAGCGTTAAAAGCATCTTTACGTAATGCTTTTATTTTTTCTCCTTCTTGTGCTGTGATTTTTAAAGCACTTTTTAATAATTCGTAAGTGCCTTCTACTCTCGATTTATAAGGCTTAAGCATATGTGTTTCTACCATAAGTCCTATCGTATTCCAAAGAGCAGTATATCCTGTAGAATACCTTGGGTGATCCATAAATTGACTAAACCCTTGCTCAGGAGTTCTATTAAAAACATTGACATAAGGCGTGATATCCCACTCTTTAGCTTTTAAATCTTGTTCTAATTTTGTCTGAAAGTCTTGGTGTACATAATCTCCTAAAACGCCTCCTAGCTTATTGTGTTGTGTGAAGAGATGTGTAAGTGTGTATTGGTAATCTGCACCATTACTTACATGATTGTCTATAAAAACATCAGGACGTACAAGATGAAAAATTCTTGTAAATGCTGCTGCATTTCTAGTATCGTTTTTTATAAAATCTCTATTGAGGTCGTAGTTTTTTGAGTTTCCTCTAAAACCATATGCTTCTGGACCATTTTGATTTGTTCTAGATGTGCTATTACGATTAAGAGCACCTCCTATATTATATACTGCAATAGCACCAACCCAGGTATTTGCAGGTGCTTCTATTTTTCCTTGAGCAAGGTCACGCATAAGCATCATGGTGGCATCAATACCATCTGACTCTCCAGGATGAATTCCATTATTAATAAGAATGCGTCGTATATCTTTATTTTTTGCAAATTCACTGTCAAATGTACGATCAGGATTAAACGTAATAAGCGTTAATGGTTTTCCTATATCTGTAGTTCCTACTTCATAAGTTTTTATAGAAACATATGCTTCGTCTAATTCTTTGTAAAATTTGATGACTTCTTCATAAGTAGGTGTCTGTGTTCCATTGCTAGTTTCAAATAACGTTGTAAAATCTTTGTTTTCGGGATTGTCTACTGTTTCTGAACAAGAAATAAATAAGAGTATGAAAAGAAAGAGGAATGCGTATTTCATAAGAGATTGATTGATGTTGTGAAGATACGAAATGTGTGTAAATAAACTCTCACCTTAATCCTCTCCCAGATAGAATGGAAATTATTTTTGAGAGTACTACAAAAAATCCCAAGATGTATTATTTTGTCTTGGGATTTTCTTTTAAAAGAGATTTCTTCTTTATTGTTTAATAATGCGTTTTACAACACTAGAATTTGCCGTACTGATATGCGCAAAATAGATTCCTGATGCATAGTTTTCTAAAGAAATTTGTGTCTCTATAGTTCCAGGTTGAACATTTCTTGTTTGTATAATACGTCCATTGATGTCAGAAATACTAATTTGTGATATGGTTTGATTACTAGTATTTGCGATGATCACAATATCAGGTGTTGGATTCGGGTATACACGTAGTGTATTTTCCAAAGTCTCATCAGATACACTTAATGATGATAATACAGTGACATCAAATGTGCAGATAGATTCATTACCAGAATCATCTACAGCTGTAACAGTAACTGTTTGTGTTGTTGCTTGATCGAGTATAGTTCCTGCAACTGGATCTTGTGTTAGAGTAGCTCCACTACAATTATCTGTTGCTCCCATCGTTGCTGTAAAATCTTGAAGTGTTACTGTTGGATCTCCATCTTGATTAACCGTAATGTCTTCTGGGCATCCTATAATAAAAGGAGGAGTTGCGTCTAGAACGGTAATATCAAAAAGGCAACTTAGTACGTTGCTAGAATCATTATTTACTACTATATATTCAATAGGAATAACTCCCAATGGAAAAACAGAACCACTTTCTAGACCACCTATTAATGTAGGGGTTTCATTTGTTCCTGTAACTATCGGAAGATCATAAGTAACAATAGCATCACAAGCTATTCCTGAAAAAGCAATTTCAGCAAAACCAGTATCGTCATCGCCATAATTATTAAGCACTTCTAATCGGATAAACGCAGCTTCGATAAGGTCAAAACCAAACCGTTCTGGAGCTACAGGTCCATTATCTAGTACCTGCGCCACAAGTGTTGGAGCATTGGTAATAGGAGTAAAAGTGGTACCATCTAGAGAAGCAGATAATACGATATCTTGTAATCCCTCTTCACCTATACCACCAGGACCACCTGCATTTTGATTCCAAATTGCCATTCCGTTAAGCATGAATGTACCTCCTAAGTCAAAGTCAAAACTACCTGTTACTTCATTTTCACTTACAAAAGAATTACCAGGAGTGGTATCATCATGAGTTGCTTCTGTACTAGGGAATTCTGAAAGTCCAGAACCATCAATAAGTGCTTCTGGTAAAGTTCCAAAACCAGGGGTAAACGTAGTTGTAACTCCTACAGGAATAATACTAGAATTTGTTATAACTTCTATATCATCAGGACACATAATAGCAAAAGGCACAAAGGTCATACAGAAATTATTAAGCACACCCATATCACTGCTACTAAAAACATCACTAATCGTTAATGTCCAGTCTCCATTAATTTGTTCTCCTCCAAAAGTAGTAGCAAATGTACCTCCTTGTGGTTCAAAAATTCCAGTAAAAGGTGGAGATGCCGCATTGATAGGATCGCCTCCATCTTGAAAAACAGTATCGATATAGTCATTTCCGCTCCCTCCATTTTCATTTGATAATATTAATGTTGTTCCTTCTGGAGATGTCAAATTAATATCTAAGTCTCCCGTAAATCTATGTTCAATATCAAGCATTAAATTTTCTATAGAAAACTCATTACCTACGGTTCCGTTTTCAGCAACAGTAATTATAGAAGTAATTGTGTCATCTGTAGTGGAAGTATCAGGATCTATAATTTGATCTGTAGGTCCACAGACTGTAAAATTTTCATTAGGCAATGAATATCGAATGGCACTAATTCCATCAAGAGGGATAGGATCATTAAAGGCATATTGATATACCGTAGTTTGACTTACAACACCTATAGTAGCACTTTGTCCATTATCAAAATCTGGATCGTCAAATAATACATCGTTATACACAAAAAGAATATCATTAGTCGTTTCAAATAAAACAAGTTGGAAGGTAGCAGGGTCAATTTCTGTTTGTCCAGGGAAATGAGGTCTGTCATCCCATTGTATGATTACTCGTCTAGCTGGTGCTGTACCACGTACTTCCCAATATACATCTCCTATTTCATCATCAAAATCATCCCAAAAAGGAACAATTCTAGGAGTTTGTCCATCCAATGGTAAATTACCAGCGAATAACTCTCCGGTAGTCGTTCCAAATAAAACACCTCCATTATTGCTAACTCTTATATCAGATGAAACTTGACCATCTAAATCAAATTCAAATGGTAAGAGAATATTTTCTTCACCATCATCTGTAAGACCTAAAGAAGTACCTGTAGTACTAATATCTTCAAATGGAGTGATGTCTGTATCATCAACCATAAGTTGCCCGTAGGAAACAATGCTTATGAGAAATGCAAAAAAGAATAACGTAATTTTTTTCATAGTAAAGTAGGTTATTGATACTAGTAAAACTACTGAATATTTTTAAATAAGCACCTTATGCCCCCTTAGAAGTATGGATTTCTTAGATATCATTTTGAGTTAAAAGGAATAGTTTATGTATTCTATTAGAAAAATGGAGTGTATTGCAATACTCTAAAATCAAGAGTTGTAAAGCTAGGATCTTCATCTTTTAACTTTTTATAGAGTGCAAGACTTCCTACAGCGCGATTTGCAGCACCAGATGGAGCTGTAAGAGATACGGTTTTTATGATACGGTCTTCCCAAATAAAAGAATGAATACGAGGGACCTCATTTGAAATGACCTCTAACTTGACGTGTTGTTCTTTTGCCTTTCGGCGAAAAAAGTATTCGGGACCATTTTTACTATTGCCTCCTGTAAATAATAAAGTATCAATATTTGGATATTTGGAGAAGTAACCAAACATATCTCGTAATTTGACATCTTTCATACCTATATCAGAAGCGTCTATTTTTTCTCGCTGTGCTGAAGCTACAATATCACATACACCAATTTTTCGCGAAAGCAAAAAATGCTTACGTTGTTCAATGGCCTTATGTGTATTTTCATAAACGAGTTGTAAATCAAATATGGTATTCAAGATAGGCCATAACTGTCCATTACTACTACCATAACAGAAATCTACATCTTTATTATTTAAAGCCCTTGTTGTGAATCGAGGAGGAGGTAATGTACCTACAATGATTTTTGTGGCATTCTCTAAGTTGTATGGCTCGTAGGGATGCGTATGATTGAAAGTACTCATAAATTATTCGGCAATAAGCTCATTATATAATTTTTGTATCTAGATAAAAGTTGTTCTATACATTCGCTTATTAGGCTTGGTCATATAAACTCCTTCATTGAGTAGTTCTTGAAGAAGTTCTTTTGCTTCTGTGAGTTTATTATTTTCTTTATAAAATTGAGCAAGAATAAGACGCTCTTCATAATTAGAATAGCGTTGATCTACCTTTTTTAGAACGACCTCAGCTTCTTCGTCTCTTCCTACTTTTGACAAAGAGAGTCCGTATAAAAATTGTGCTTTTGATGATGAAAAATCAGATATGTCTTTAATGACTTGAGCTGCTGTAATAACCTCATTGTATTCGTCAAAAGCATAATATGCTTTTACTAATTGCTCATTACCATAATAATCTTGACTATGACTTCCTGATAGTGCCTCTTTGTAGTGATGTATTGCATTTCCCGGATCTTTAATCTCGACATAGGCATCTGCAAGGTCTAATCGATTCTGGAAAGTGTCAGAAAAAGCAACTTTGGCTTCTAGATTTTTTACTTTGGCTGTAGGATTAATTACAGCCGTAAATTCTTTTTGTACTTTTTCTACATCACGTTTGGTAAATACATGCGTAATTAAATAGATAAAGGATCCTAAAACGGGTATTAAAAAGATAATCAAATACCAATACATCTTATTCCTAGTGGTATATACATGATACGCACAATAGAATTTTAAACCAATAATAAGATAGTATAACATGTCTCAAAAATAGGGAAAGGAATGAGATATACAATTTAGTCTATCTGAAACTTTTATAGTGTAACAAACCGTGTGTGATAAAAAGTATTAGAGGTCAGTAATTAGTTACATATATTTTATTTGAAATACCTTGAAAATGCCTGGTCGAGCGCAGTCGAAACCTACTTTTAGCAACTGAATAGTTCTCGACTGAGCTCTAACGGACATTGGAAGTTAATTTAAGAATTTTAATCGCTGGGCGATAGCCAAGGGCTCAACCTGAATTATGCATTAGAACTTCGTAATGAAGTGCAAAACGACAATAAACACTAGTGC
>CAYYSK010000079.1:13345-13512 GCA_964474345.1 uncultured Flavobacteriaceae bacterium | reverse complement strand
TGGCGGTGGTCGCTGTCTTGAAAACAGTTAGGAGCTAACGACTCGTGTGGGTTCGACTCCCACTCCTTCCACTTATGGAGAATAGGCAAATACTGGCTTTGTTGCGCTCGACTGCTAATCGAGTCTGTGTTACAGCAGTGAAGGTTCGATCCCTTTGTTCTCCGCAT
>CAYYSK010000079.1:3205-13335 GCA_964474345.1 uncultured Flavobacteriaceae bacterium | reverse complement strand
GACTCCCACTCCTTCCACTTATGGAGAATAGGCAAATACTGGCTTTGTTGCGCTTGTCTGCTAAACAAGTTCACGCTTTAGTGTGATGAAGGTTCGATCCCTTTGTTCTCCGCATACGATACTGTAGCTTAACTGGTAGAGCTGGGAGCTGTTAACTCTCAAAGTATAGGTTCGAATCCTATCAGTATCGCAAAAGACAAGGTGGCTGAATGGTTAAGGCGACGGATTGCAAATCCGTTATTTATGAGTTCGAATCTCGTTCTTGTCTCTATAATAATTTGGAAGTATTGAGCAATTGGTTGGCTCCCTTGACTGTAAATCAAGTCTTTTCGAAGCGTGTAGGTTCGAGTCCTACTACTTCCACAATAAGCAGTTATGGTGTTAATGGCAGCATGATAGACCTCCACTCTTTAGGTCTGAGTTCGAATCTCAGTAACTGCTCAACAATGATCTTATTGGTAGATCAACACATACCTATGGTGTAACGGAAGCACGAGGGATTTAGCTCACAAGTTATTTATTTCAAATTTTTGAATTCGTGAATGCAAAGCATTTCTAATCCCTGAGTCTAAGTTCGAATCTTAGTAGGTATTCTTATAGTATCGTAGCACAACGGCTAGTGCACCCGACTGTCTCTCGGAAGGTTATGGGTTCGAATCCCATCGGTACTGCAAAGCAGGACGTGGGATGAGAAGTTTATCCTGAGCGTAGTCGAAGGGAATCCCATCGGTACTGCAAAAACAAATAGAGTCTAGAAAGGGCTTTCATCTAGAGTTTGTGATCGCAATGCACAAGCTCTAGATACCAAAAACAGTATGTATAATTCACATACTGAACATCTAGGAGAATAACAATGGTTGTTTACCCGCTTTGGATGCGGGAGGTTGCAGGTTCGAATCCTGCCTCTTAGACAAAAGAATCAAATCAAGTATTCTTGAATTTGATTTTCAATGAGTCGTAGCAGGAAAGACAAAGTCAATCCTGTCTCTTAGACAATAATGCTCCATTAGCATAGTGGTTAGTGCACCCGGCTTTAACTCTTGATGCTTATTTAAGAAATAGGTTTCGTTGAATTCGCAAACTCATTTCTACCGGACGACAAGGGTTCGATTCCCTTATGGAGTACAATCATGAGGTATGGCGCAATGGGTTAGCGCACCGGGCTGATAACTCGGAGGTTTTAGGTTCGAGTCCTAATACCTCAACAAAGTATGATTATAAAACACGCTCAAGTCTGAGCACTACCCCTATATGGTAGAAGGTTCAGACTCGTGTTTTATGTCAGAAATACAATCTTTTAAATCTATTTAAATTGGGGTATGACGCAATTGGCTAGCGTACCGGTCTCATTAACCGGAGGTTTTAGGTTCGAGTCCTAATGCCCCAACATCTTACATTGGAGTATATTTCAGCGGTAGAATGCTACCCTTACATGGTAGAGGTCTCAGGTTCGAATCCTGATGCTCCAACAAACTGTTCCGTTGGTCAAATGGTCAAGACGCCACACTTTAACTCATTGATCGCAGATTTGATAAATCGGGTTCGTTGAATTCGTAAACTCATTTCTATGTGGAGTTAGGAGTTCGATTCTCCTACGGAATACAACAAATTGCAGGAATGGCGGAACGGTAGACGCTCTTGATTTAGAATCAAGCTATTGGGAGTTCGAATCTCTCTTCCTGTACTATTTTATATATACTTTTTCATAATAATACTATGTAAACTTTAAACAGAGAGATAAGAAGTTTATCCTGAGCTTGCCGAAGGGAATCTCTCTTCCTGTACTATAATGCTCCGCTGGCCAAACGGAAAAGGCACCAGGCTTAAAACCTGTGATTTCTTGGTTCGAATCCAAGGTGGAGTACAATATCCTTATCACATTGTGATAAGGTGAGGGCGGCTTATAGTCCCTAGATAAACTTGGTAACAAGGATAAATCTGTATGCTGGCATAGCGTATGGAGACTTTTTTCTGAAAAGAAAAGAGTACACGTAAGCAAGCAACAAACATAGTTCTACGAAGATTCAGGGGCGACCGCTGAGAAGATTTAGGGAGGTATAGCTGACTTAACAATAGGCTTGAGATGGAGACATCAATAGGAAAAGTTGTAGTTATTTGGTAACATATTGATTATCCATCAGTATGGTGCTAGTAGCAGTATGATAGGTTACCCAGCAGGAAACTGCCCGGTGATTTAAAAATACGGTGAGCTGAGAAGCTTGCAAGGAGAAGGTTGGTATTTTGTGGGCCAAAATCCATGAAGTCATCTCTGAAGTCCTTCTCCTAGGTCAACTTGTATGCCTGGGTTCGAGTCCCAGAGAGACATACCCTGTCTTTTAGCTCAGTTGGTAGAGCGCTAGATTTTTAATCTGGAGGAAAGCAGTTCAATCTGCAACAATCAAACGCAAAAGACTTCAGGCGTTGTAACAGTTAGTAGTTGCCTAAACCCATTGCAATATATGGGATGATAGAGGCCGCAAGCCTTTAGTATGTGGTAAACATTCTCGCAGGCCGCTCCAAGAGGAGACGCTTGTTAATGGTGGGGGAGCCAACCCCTGTAGTTGCAAAGTGCGGATATTATAAAGCCGCTATGCAAGCCTAGTCTAAGTTGCCGAACAGTTACAATGTATATAGGCATCGGATATGTACGTGCTTCCTCAATGCGAAGAGGAAAAGCGTGGAAAACGAGGGAAAGCAAAGCTATAATCCTCGGAAAGTATATCTTAAACGACAGTATTCTCAAATCGTTTTTATTAAAATATTAAAAGATATCATATATGATTTTTGATGAGTCCGCTTTCGCGAAAGCGGTTTTAAAAAGAATATGATGTATTAATTAGTCCCAAAAAACTTTAGTTGGGGGTACGCTACTTGTCTCTTTTTGGAATGCACTGAGTGTATATCACTCTTTATCTTCTTTTTTCCAATACTAGGTAGCGTACAATTTAGATCTATGGTGTAATGGATAGCACGCAAGGCTACGAACCTTGAAGTAAGGGTTCAACTCCTTTTAGATCTGCAAATTAACCTGTGATGTAACGGCAGCATACTAGACTTTGACTCTGGCGGTATAGGTTCGAATCCTATCAGGTTATCTTAAAAGCTCATCTGTGAGCAAAAAATGGTGTTTTTAGCTTATGTGGTAAAGTGCTAGACTGTGAATCTAGATAACAGGGTTCGAATCCCGAAAACACCCCTAATACGATCTTATGAGTAGATAAACAATATGAAGATCATAATTGATTTGCAATCACACATTGCATTAATCCTATTGTTTAACATTTTAAAAAAATACTCATGTTCAAAAAATACAATTCTATAGAAAACACCTATCGAGAGAAGGTGATAGAACAGATACATCTTCACGGATATGGAAAAGACACTTTTGTAGTTCAGGAAAAAGTACACGGAGCAAACTTCTCATTTATTTATGATGGTAAAAGTGTCCAAGTAGCAAAGAGGACAACTATTCTTGAGGAAGGAGAGCAATTTAACAACTATCAATATGTTCTTGAAACATATAGAGAACGCATTATAGAATTATTCTCTCTTATTACAAAAGACATTCCAGAGGTACACACTATTCATGTATATGGTGAGTTGTTTGGTGGATCTTATGATCATCCAGAAGTAAAAAGACTACCTAATATGGTGAAGGTACAGAAAGGAATTAGTTATTCTCCAAAAAATGATTTTTATGCTTTTGATATCTGTGTAAATCAAGAACAATATCTGGATGTGTATCAAACAAATGCATACTTCGAGAAAACGGGTATGTTTTATGCAAAAACACTTTTTGAAGGAAGTCTACAAGACGCTCTAGAGTATTCTAATCTATTTAGTACTCGTATTCCGCAATGGTTAGGGCTACCAGAAATGGAAAATAATTTTTGTGAAGGAGTTATTATTCGTCCTATTAAAAATAGAATTTTCCGTAATGGATCGCGTCTGATTTTAAAAAATAAAAATGAAAAGTGGTCTGAAAAATCTAAGGTAAAAGAAGTAATAAAACCTATTGAACTTACTAAAGAAGAAACTATTGTGTGGAATACGCTACATAGTTATCTTACAGAAAACAGGTTGATCAATGTGCAAAGTAAGCTAGGTGAATTTCAACTAAAAGCTATTGGAAAAACCATTGGGTTTTTGGCTAAAGATGCTTTAGAAGATTTTACAAAAGAACACAATGACCTTTGGGATACTGTAGAAAAAGACAGACGTAAAGTCATTACTAAGCGACTTAATATAAATGCTGCTGCATTAGTAAAAGCTATATACTTATAGCTTTAAAACAAAAAAGATCTCTAAGTTTAGAGGCCTTTTTTATAATTAATCTACCATTAGATTTATTTCTTAACTAATCTTGTTGTGATTGTTATATCTCCAACAGTAATTCTAATAAAGTACTTCTTATCTTATAGTTAATAACATCAAAATTTTGATATTATTTATTGAATTGTCTTACATGTCAATACATAGAATATCTACCAATTATAATTATTCTTTTTGTAAAAAAGTTATTTCCGAAAGAAAAAGACAAATTATTTAGAATTATAAAATTCTTTCTTCCAAAATCATTAAATTTTACGTGAAAACCGTAAATTTTATGTTAAATAATTAAATTATTATCATCAAATTTAATTTTTATGTAATTTTAATTGAATTTTTTAACCAAAAACAAATCAATTTATGAGAAAAATTAAATTTACCGTAGCTATTATAGCTACATTGGGACTGTTAAACTCTTGTTCTACAGAAGAGAGTGTTGATTTAACAGAAGAAACGAATTTGACAATTGAAGAAAGTATATCATTAGATGAAGCCACAGTAATTCCAGAAGCTGATGCTATACCTGGAGAATATATCATCGCTTTTAAAGAAGATGATACTGAGCGTAATTTTAATAATTATCAAGCTACAGAAAGAGGAGGAACTCCAGAATTATCTAGTATTAAAGAATTTTACACACAAAAATCGCTACAAGTATTAAATGAAAATAACATTAATTCTAGAAATCTTTCTACAGTTTACACAGGAATTTTTCAAGGTTTTCACGCAAAAAACTTAACAGATGATGACATAAAAACTTTAAAATTAGATGAACGTATTGCTTTTATAGAGCCAAATCTGGCATTAACTGCAAATTTTCCAGTACCTCAGAAACCTGAAGGTTTTTCAGAGAAGGAACTTGAAGAAATAACTGCGTCTACTTCTTCTAGAGATAGTCAACTTTCTAATGGAGAATTTCTTCCTTGGGGTGTGGAATATGTAGGAAGGAGAAATAATGCAAATTCAGGAAGAATCGCTTGGATTATAGATTCAGGAATAGCACCACATCCAGATTTAACGATTATAACAGGCTTATCAAGAAGTTTTGTAGGAGGTAATTGGCGAGATCAAAATGGGCACGGGACTCATGTCGCTGGTACTGTAGCAGCAAGAAATAATGGTAGTGGTGTTATTGGAGTTGCTTTTGGAACTAGCTTAGTTGCTGTTAGAGTATTAAATGCAGCAGGTTCAGGGAGTACTAATGCTATTCTTTCTGGTGTTGACTATGTTTATAACAACGCTACTTCAGGTGATGTTTTTAATTATAGTGTAGGTTTCAGTCAACGTTTTACTTCTACAGCTATTGATAATGCATTTAGAAGATTAGATAATAGAATTTATGGAGCTTTAGCAGCAGGTAATTCAAATGACGACACTCAATTCTATTCTCCTCAAAGAATAAGAACATCACGAACTTGGATGGTAGGATCTATAGACAGATCTAATAAACAGCCATCAAGTTTTTCTAATTTTGGAAGAAGTGTTGATCGTTGGGCTCCAGGTAGAGATGTTTGGTCTACATGGCTTAATGGAGGGTTTAATAGAATCTCAGGAACATCTATGGCTTCTCCACATGTAGCTGGAGTTTTAGTTGCAAGAGGTAATAATTCTGTAGGTACACAAGGAAGCGTTTCTAAAGGTGGACGTACTGCGTCTAGAGCCAGACTGTAATTTATCACATTTAAGAGATAATAATAAAAACCCTTTAAAATATACTATTTTAAAGGGTTTTTTGCGATTTATTAATATAGGGTATTCCTAAAAGTTTTGCTTTAAGGGCAAGAAATGAGCAAGTATAAATTCAAGCAAACTTGAATTGAGTTGCATATTTTGCGTTTACTTTTAATCTTAATAAGATTCAAACTCAAGTTTAATGAATTATACATTATATAGATACACTTGCAATTAAATATAAAAATGTAGTATAGATTTATATAATTGATCTGTAAGTCGTTTAACCCGAATTAGAAAATCTATTACAGCTTGAATGTACTGCAAAATATACCGTTGCACTACATTTTTGAGTTTAACTCCCCACCTTCGTGAGGACAGGCTTTACGGTGCTATGCTAAAACTCATAAAATGCTATATTTTATGGTACATCCAACCTTCATCACGAAGTTCTAATGCATAATTCAGGTTTAAAAAACATAGTATAGACTCCAATACCGAAACATTTCTAATAAATAGTATCTCGTGGAGTATATAAAGAAAAAGGCTTCCAAATTTGGAAGCCTTTTTTATATAATTAATTCTATTCTACTACTAGATTATTTCTTTATAAACCTTCTTGTGATTGTTGTATCACCGGCGGTAATTCTAATAAAGTACGTTCCTGTTTTATAGTTGGTAACATCTATACTACGTATTCCTGAATCTTGTATTTCATTGACTAACATACCTAACATAGAGAATACTTTGATGTTATCTATTTTTTGATCTTGTACATCAATATGGAGTATTGTTTCTGCTGGATTAGGATATACTTTAAACAGATTATTATCTGCTCCTGCAAGAGGTTGTGTTCTCAACGCTTGAGACTTCGTATCATCTACACAGAAGTTTGTCACATCAGAAGCTCCAAAATCACCTCCAGAGACAATAACACCTTCAGAACTTTCTAATGTATACGATCCATTTCCAAATCCACAACAGATACCATCACCAAAAGAGTCAGTGATTGTAAACGTATAATCTCCAGAACTTAATCCATTGATATTTTCTACTACTGTAGAACCATCTGGGTTTGCTGTAGAATAACTATTACTAGCTACCGTACTACCACCAGTTTGTAACGTCCAGGCCGTTTCTTCTGGGTAATTATCAAGAGTAATTGTCAGTATTAAATCTCCCGCTGCACAATTATTACTTGTTCCTCCACCTGTTGTAAGAGAGATGTCATCTATGGCAACATCTGCTTGCCAAGTTCCTCCAGTCACTCTATTAAAACGTAATTGAAGACCTTCACCTACATAAGCAGCGAGATCTAAGGTTACTGTATTCCATTGGTTTCCTTGATTACCTGTTTGATTCCAGATAGATGTCCAAGTAGTCCCATTATCATTACTCGCTTCTAGATCAATACTTCCTGCATTTGTAGATCCAAACATATGATACTGAAATGAGAATGTCGCTTGAGAAGCGCTATTTAAATCAAAACAAGGAGAATTTAAGATGGCTTGTTTATCTGGGAAACCTGTTCCATTACCAGAAGCTTCTACATACACATAAAAAGCACCATCGGCTCCACTGGAAGGTCCTGTATTATTAGAAGGTGTTCCTCCAGAATCACGTATCCAATTCAAATCATCTCCTGCAGCCTGAGTCCAAGCTCCAAAAGAACTTTCAAAACTCTCAGCATATGGGAAAGAAGCAATACCTCCTGTACATCCAGTTCCTCCGGTACTCCCTATAGTAAGAGAAATAGCATCTAACGCAATATCTGCTTGCCATGTTCCTCCAGTAACTCTATTGAAACGTAGTTGAACACCACTTCCAACATAAGTCGCTAGATTTAAATTTACTGTATTCCATTGATTTCCTTGATTTCCTGTTTGACTCCAAATAGATGTCCACGAAAGTCCATTATCATTACTCGCTTCTAAAGCAATCGTTCCAGTATCATTAGATCCAAACATGTGATATTGGAAAGAGAAATTTGCCTGTGTAGCACTGCTTAAATCGTAACATGGAGAATTGATAATGGCTTGTTTATCTGGGAAACCTGTTCCATTACCAGAAGCTTCTACATAAATATAAAAAGCGCCATCGGCTCCGCTGGAAGGACCGGTACCATTAGAAGGTGTTCCTCCAGAGCCACGAGTCCAATCCAGGTCGTCTTCTGTATCCTGTGTCCAATCTCCTAACGAAATTTCAAAACTCTCTGAATATGGGAAGGAAGAGATACCTCCTGTACAAGCTGTAATGGCTCCTGTAGTGACACTCACGGTATTGCTTTGCCCAGATTGATTCCCTGCTGTATCTTTGGCAATTACAAAAAAGCTATAACTTGTAGATGGAGTTAATCCAGTCACTGTAAAAGAAGTACTTGATGCAGTGCCAATAACAACACCATCTTGGTATACATCATATCCTGTTACTCCTATATTGTCTGTAGAAGCATTCCAAGATAAGTCAGTATTTGTTGCTCCTGTATTTGAAGCTGTTAAGTTTGTTGGATCAGATGGTGGATCTGAATCTGGTACCGCAGATCCTATTTGGAATGCTGCTACATGACTTTTTCTAACAGTTGCTGCACTTCCACTCATATACTCTCCAATATGCCAAAATGTTAGATCATCTGTTGGATCAACAGTAAGTTGTGCATAATCTCCATAACGTCCATCTGGTCTATTTGTCTGTGCATTACCATTTACAATCGTTTGTTCTGCCACAGTCATTGTTCCTAAAGGATCTGATGCTAGCCTTCCTGTATAACGTAAAGAAGTAAATATAGAACTGCTTACAATCGTATATGCAAGACCTATATTTCCTTGAAAATCCATTCCTATACTCCCACAAAATGTACTATGACTAGGTTGTGAATAGGTCCCTTCTTGATAGATGGTCCAAGGTTGATTATCTCCTGTTTGACGTAATTCATACCAACGTATTCCTGCTCTAGTATCATTCCCGCTTACATCGACAACAAAATTCATCACTGCAGAATTATGAGTTCCAAAGCGTCTATAATTTGTCATATACATCATGGTTGCTTGTATCGCATCGATATTAGGGCCACTACCTGGCTCATCTAAATTATTAAATGATCCACCATTAAATACTGCATCAAAAGCAGTCGTATTTATTTGTTGCGGTGCAGAAATAGATGAACTCGAGGGGTTACTCCAACTTACACTCACATTCCAAATATCTAAATGATCTTGTGATACGCCACTCCAACCATCATCTTGCATATATATAATAGGATGAGGTACTCCAACTGGCGGAAGCGTAGGTCCTGTCGCGTTAAATCCTCCGGGGCTATAAAAACCATTATTAGATGCTCCTGGTAAAGGGAATCCTATCAATTGAGCATTAGGATTACCTACTAACATTTCATCACGCTCTACCGCATATACAACTTCACTCGATGTAATAGAACCTTGATCTTTATTTGCAGTAATATAATATCCATCACTCCAAATAGATAGTTTTTCATAATCAGGAAAGCTACCTGTATTAAAACGGTATGTAAACCATCCATCATTTACTGGATCTGGACCTTGCCCTACTGCTATTAAAAAACCATTAGGACTATTACTAAACTCCATGATAATAAAACGATCGGCATAACGATCATAAACAACAACGGGGTCTCCTAATGTCTCTCCAGGAAATATCGTTCCTAAAGAAGCTTCGGGAAGCAATACGTTTCCTGAGCGATCTAAAATTCCAAAACCAGAGTTAAAAGCATATACATAATGATTAGGTCCGATGGCTCCAGTCGGATCATTAAGGACAGTTCCTTCATGAGCTCCAAAAGAAGTAATAGACGCTCTCCCTTGAATAGCTGGCGTATTCACTTGTTTTTGAGCTAATGGATCTGGTCCTATAGGTAATCCCTTTCCTGGGACATATGTATTTGACCCTCTTCTTTTTGGCGGTGCTACATGTTCAAAACCTTTAGCAGCAATAATATTATCCATAGAAGATAATGCTGGAATTTCTCTCATATAAGCAGCAGTGCCATATGAGGTGGCAGACATTGACTCATCTTGCGCATAAAAGGTAAATGCACAAAACAAACATGCAAAAAATGTAATAATTCTTTTCATTTTGATTGGTATAAAATGTTAAAA
>CAYYSK010000079.1:0-3105 GCA_964474345.1 uncultured Flavobacteriaceae bacterium | reverse complement strand
TTATAAGCTACGCAAAAACACTGCGCAATAGCATTTCATATTTGCACTGTTATTATAACACATATGAATCTAATCGTTTGGAATCAATTAGGTTATTAGTAGAAAGCATCCCATCATAACAAGGAGTATGATGGGGTTTTAATTCCAAGCGATTTAAAAAAATAAATAAGGAGCGCTCTCTGAATAAGGTGGTCAGAGCAGTAAATAGCAGTTTTTGTTATGTGCTGAGTACATATGTTAACTAGTATAGGAGTTTGACATAGTATAGCGCTCTCTATCATATAACATCTACGTTTGTAGGTGATATAAGTGTCTATAGTGTAATGGCTAGCACAACAGGTATATCCTGTAAGTCCGAAGTTCGATTCTCGGGAGGCACGTACATCAATGTCATGTATTGATGTACATATGAAACAGTAGCTTATGTGGTATAAGCGTCAGGTTGAAGCCCTGAAGATATACGTTCGACTCGTATCTGTTTCACACTATGCAAGTCTTGTTGGGTGCTTCTGTATAGCACTATTGTATACAACATTACAGTTTTTGTATGATGTCTGTATATTCAACTTGACATAGAGGTTTGATTATTATCCAAAAAATAGTCGCACTCTGTATACGTAGGTTCGAATCCTACTCTCGAAAGAGATAGTTCAGTGGCTAGAACAACAGACGTAGCTGTTGTGGGTTCGAGTCCCATCAATTCTAAAGGAGAATTGTAACTCAATAGGTAGAGTACTACAATGGACTGAAAATCCATTCTTAGTGAAGTTTAGGGAATATCTTCTAAAAAAGTTCCCCCCATCAAGCTGATTATCTTTTAAAACTGATCAACAGACTGTTAATCTGTATACATATGAACAATGCAAGAACTATCGGTTGGGTCTCTGTATAGAATTACCAACACGTCTTGAATGTACTTTGAATCATTGTTTTTAGATAACACAAAACTGTTGCTTCTTTAGAGTATCTGTTTTGACAAAGGATGGTTTTTATAGCGTTCTTTCTCATACAAGGTCTTTAAAAAACCAATAGCAGGCTGTTATGTAAAATCTCTTATTCCGTATATAAAGGATGATAGTGATTGTATTGTTTTTTAAAAAGAATTGCGCTTTCGCGAAAGCTGTCTTAGACACTCTAGAAGTAGCGAAATCAATATAAAAAATAACTTCTGTGTATACCGGTCATAGAAGTTATGCTAGGGTAATATACCCAAAAACCGAAGTTTAATTCAAAACAAAAGACCCGTAAGGGCATGTACAAAATGAAAAAAATACGTATCAATGCCGGTAAAGTCGGCTTAGTCTTCAAAAATGGAGATTACAAACGTGTATTAACAGAAGGGGTATACTGGTTACGCTTTCGCGAAAGCGTAAACATATACAATACCGCTCTATCTTTTACGTCAAATACTATAGATATAGAAGTACTTTTGAGAGATCCTGTACTTTTCAAATTATGGCATGTAGTAGAGGTAGCTGATACTGAAATTGTGGTTGTATATAAAAACAAAAAATACAGTCAGACACTTACTTCAGGACGTTATATCTTCTGGAAAGATCTTGTAGAATACAGCTTTATAACTGCCGATTTGAGTAAGATTTACATTACTGAAAAAATTGATAGAGCAGCATTTTCAAAATATGACTTGAATAAACACATTCGTGTTTTTGAAGTAGCATCTTATGAAAAAGCAGTAATGCTTGTTAATGATGAATATGTAAAAATATTATCAGGAGGTACGTATCGTTTCTGGCGTAATGACACAACTATTAAAATAGCAAAAGCAGATATGCGTCAATTACAACTAGAGATTGCTGGACAAGAACTGTTAACTAAAGATAAAGCGACCGTTCGTTTGAACTTTTATGCACAATATAAGGTGACTAGTATTGAAAAAGCATTACTAGAAACTAAAGATTTTGAAAAGCAATTATATGTGGCTTTACAACTTGCTTTGCGTGCATATGTAGGTACATATACACTAGATGAATTATTAGAAAGTAAAGAAGAACTTGCACAGGTTGTTTTTGAAAACAGTAAAAAAACTGCTCAAAAACTAGGAATTACAGTTCTAAGTTGTGGTGTACGTGATGTGATTCTAACTGGTGAAATGAAAGAAATCATGAATCGTGTACTAGTAGCACAGAAAACGGCACAAGCTAATGTAATTACACGTCGTGAAGAGACAGCTAGTACCCGTAGTTTGCTTAATACAGCAAAACTTATGGAAGATAATGAGATGCTTTACAAGCTTAAAGAAATGGAGTATGTAGAAAAAATCGCCGATAAGGTAGGTGAGATCACACTCTCTGGAAATAGTGGGATGGTAAAGCAACTTAAGGAACTATTTACAACCAAGTAAATATCTCATATAATTAAGCGTCAAGATATTTTCTTGGCGCTTAATTTTTTAAGGTAAGTTTTTATAGAGACTTACCAAATCATTTAGAATTCAAGTTAAATTGAACATCTGTAAAACATGTAGCGTTATGAAAAATTCATTTTCAAAAAAATTTAAGCCTTATGAAATATCTAAAGAAAAGATTAAAAAAATTATAGGCGGTACTAATAGTGAAGCTAATAGTAGTGGATCAGGTAATATAAGAGGTGTAGCTTTTAATGGGTTTCCCCAAACAAGGTCCTAGCCTTATTCAACAAATACAATTCTAATTTATGAAAAATTCATTTTTAGTAACACTTAGATGTTATGAATTATCCAAAAAACAAACGCACGTCGTTCAAGGGAGTGGACAAGATACTCCTACAACACGTTCGATTCGTGGTCAATTTGGACAAGGAAATCAATTCCCTTTCTTAAGTCAACCTGATTAGTAAACTACCTCGGGGCAAGTCCACGAGGCATTTATACGAAACTGAATTTTAATTTCGAGGCAAGCCTCGGGATATTAAACCCTTTGGCGACGCCAATAAAGGAATTACACATGTCTTATTTAGACAAACACTAACTATTTTTAACTTGAATTATGCATTAGAGCTTCGTAATGAGGATTGAACATATAATAAAATATAACATTTTATGAGTTTTAGCGTAGCACCGTAAAGCCTGTCCTCACGAAGGTGGGGAGTTAAACTCAAAAATGTAGT
>CAYYSK010000078.1:0-13534 GCA_964474345.1 uncultured Flavobacteriaceae bacterium | reverse complement strand
GTCAAGGAACGGCAGGAAAGCTTTTGCAAGATGATCAAGTTTATGTAAATTTGGAGCGCACCACTAAGCAGATGGAATTATTGTTAGAGGATATGAGGTTACATCCTAAACGTTATGTACATTTCTCTCTTTTTGGTAAAAAAGCAAAAGAGTACAATCCACCTAAAGACTCGTTACGTTAGGTGTGATACTAACTGACGATGTATGCAATATATACCTAATATTCTATTTTTAATAATCCTTGTTCTAGGGATTGGTTTTTTTACAAAAAATATAAAGAAGTTATTTCGAAACATCAAACTTGGAAAAGATGTTGATCGATCAGATAATAAACCATTACGCTGGCGCAATATGGCAAAGATAGCCTTAGGCCAATATAAAATGGTAAAACGACCTATTTCAGGAATACTACACGTAATTGTATATCTAGGGTTTATTATAATTAATATAGAAGTCCTAGAAATTATTATTGATGGACTTTTCGGAACGCACCGTATTTTCGGATTTTTAGGAGGCTTTTATGACTTTTTGATAGGAAGTTTTGAAATTCTAGCTTTTCTTGTGTTTGTATCTGTTGTTATTTTTTGGATACGTCGTAATATAATACGAATTAAGCGATTCTTAAACCCTGAGATGAAAGGGTGGCCAAAAATGGATGGAAACCTGATTCTATATTTTGAAATGTTGCTAATGTCCCTTTTCTTATTAATGAATGCAGCAGATGTACAATTACAAAGCTTGGGAGTAGATCATTATGCATCTGTAGGTGCATATCCAATAAGTCAATATATCGCACCATTATTTAATGGAATGTCAGAATCTGCACTTATTATTTTAGAAAGAAGTTTCTGGTGGGTTCATATTATTGGAATCTTAGTATTTTTAAACTATCTCTATTATTCTAAGCATTTACATATTTTACTAGCTTTTCCAAACACATGGTATGCAAAACTAAAACCTAAAGGAGAGCTAGACAATCTTGAAGCTGTAACTAAGGAAGTGATGCTTATGATGGATCCAAATGCAGATCCGTTTGCAGCACCTGCTGAAGATGAAGGAGATCCAGAAAAATTTGGAGCTAGTGATGTTCTTGATTTAAATTGGGTACAATTAATGAATTCATATAGTTGTACAGAGTGTGGACGTTGTACTAGTGAGTGTCCTGCAAATCAAACTGGAAAAAAATTATCTCCTCGTAAGATCATGATGGATACACGTGATCGATTAGAAACAGTTAGTAAAAACATAGATGCTAATGGAACTTTTCAACCCGATGGAAAACAATTATTGGATGATCATATCAGTAAAGAAGAGTTATGGGCTTGTACAACCTGTAATGCTTGTACAGAAGCTTGTCCAATAGGAATTGATCCATTGAGTATTATTTTAGATATGAGGCGCTATATGGTGATGGAAGAAAGCTCGGCACCAAGTGATCTTAACAATGCAATGACTAATATAGAAAATAACGGAGCTCCTTGGCCATTTAATCAAATGGATAGAGGAAATTGGATTAATGAAAGTTAAACAGATTGTAATACTGATTTTTTTATGCATACCTATGTTAGCAAGTGCTCAATTAGGATGGAGAAAGGATAGTTTACAATTTAAAGTGTATACACATGTTTATTTTAATAAAATAGAACAAATCGACTCTGTCAAAGTACAAAAAATTACTTGTGATTATTGTACTCAAAAACAAATATTAGGATTGTCAGAACAAGCGTTACATCGTACACGTATGGATTTAAACGATCCTAGTTTAAAAAGAAAAGGAGTCCACGTACAGGCTCATTTTATACGAATAAGTAAAGAAGATTTTAAAACTTTAAATGACGAATAGCTTAAAAGATGATAGACAAAGAAGAAGTAGATAAACTACTAAGTGAGAAATTAGAAGATGGAGAACATGTAAGTCCAGTGCTTCCAGGCGGAGTAAAAAATTATCTTATAGATATAGATGGAACTATTTGTGATGATATTCCAAACGAGGAACCAGAACGTATGCTCACAGCACAAGTATATCCAGATGCTTTAAAAACTTTAAATAATTGGTATGATCAAGGCCATATTATTTGTTTTTTCACATCTCGTACCGAAGATCATAGAGGGTATACAGAAACATGGCTTAAAAAACATGGCTTTAGCTATCATAGTTTATTGATGGGAAAACCAAGAGGTGGTAATTATCACTGGATAGATAACCATTTAGTAAAAGCAACTCGCTATAAAGGGAAGTTTACAGAGTTAGTAGATAAAGAAGTAACTATTCAGGTTTTTAAAGATTAAATTACAATAATTTCGCTTTCGCGAAAGCATATAAATATACTATGAGTGAACCATTAAGAGTACCGACAATGGCCGAATATATGGCACAAGGAAAACAACCTGAAGTATTATTTTGGGTAGGATGTGCTGGTAGTTTTGACGATAGAGCAAAAAAAATAACAAAAGCATTTGCACGTATATTAAATAAGGCAAATGTTGATTTTGCTGTTTTAGGAGCAGAAGAAAGTTGTACTGGAGACCCTGCAAAAAGAGCAGGAAATGAATTTCTTTTTCAAATGCAGGCAGTTACTAATATTGAAGTCCTTAATGGATATGAAATTAAAAAAATAGTAACAGCGTGCCCGCATTGTTTTAATACTATTAAAAATGAATACCCATCATTGGGGGGGAATTATGAAGTAGTACATCACACACAATTTTTAAAATCATTACTTGAAGATGGACGTCTTACAGTAGAAGGAGGAAAATTTAAAGGAAAACGCATTACATTCCATGATCCTTGTTATTTAGGACGTGCAAATAATGTGTATGAAGCACCTCGTGATTTATTGCGTAAGCTGGAAGTTGAACTTGTAGAAATGCGTAAATGCAAAACAAATGGTCTATGTTGTGGAGCTGGAGGAGCACAAATGTTTAAGGAACCAGAACCAGGAACCAAAGATGTCAATGTAGAGCGTACAGAACAAGCTCTAGAAGTAAAACCAGATATCATTGCAGCCGGATGTCCATTTTGTAATACCATGATGACAGATGGTGTGAAGAATAAAGAGAAAGAAGATAGTATAGAAGTTATGGATATTGCTGAGATGATTGCATCTGCTGAGGAATTATAATCACTATTTATGAAATCCAATAATAGAAAAATAAAATTCGATATTATCAATTTTATATCTATTCCAGAAGGATTTATCTTCTTAATTATCATAATCAGATTAGTGTATCGTTACTTTGCATACGATTCATTTAGTCTATATTAAAATAGAAAGTAGTATATGCTAGTAGACTTTAGCGCACTTCCTTTAGAATCACGTATTTGGATTTATCAAAGTGATAAGGCATTTACAGAAGATCAGGTACCACAACTAGAAAAAGATGTGTCTACATTCCTTACTTCATGGACAGCACACGGAGCAACGCTTAAAGCTGGATTTGAAATAAAATACAATCGTTTTATAGTGATTGCATTAGATCAATCACAAGCTACTGCAAGTGGATGTTCTATAGATAGTCAAGTACGTTTTATTCAAGCTATTCAAGAAGATTTAGGTGTAGATTTATTAGATAAAATGAATGTAACCTATTATCAAAATGATCGTATTCATTACAAAACGCTTGTTGATTTTAAAAAAATGGCTAAAGATGGAGCTATAGGTAAAAAAACAATCGTTTTTAATAATCTAGTGACCAATCTAGAAGAATACAAACATCATTGGGAAGTTCCAGCAATAGAAAGTTGGCACAATCGTTTTTTAAGGAAATAACCGTTTTTAATTAACAATTAGTTTTTTAGTAATATAGGTGTTATCCTGAAAAATGAATGCTGCAATATAAAGACCACTAGCTAATGGGGTTATTGATATTTGATTGCGTTCTTTGGTAGTTGGTACGTTTACTACTTCTTTACCCTCTATAGAATATAATGTAAGTCCTGTGATATCTTTTGTAGATAAAGAGAGGTCATATGAAAGTGTATTTCCAGTAATGGATACAAAAATGGATGATGCTATTTCATCATTTACAGAAAGCGCTGTATTGTCATTTTTTGCTACTTCTATTAGAAATTCGGCACATAGCTTTGCAAATTTTGTAGCATGTGAAGCTGTATTGGTAAGACTAAATGTATCATTTGTAGTATGAATATTGCCATTGTGTTGTCCAAAATTAGCTTCAAATGGAAATGCGGCCATATATCCTTGCTCTGTCCAACTTGCATGATCGGAACATCCATAATTACATAGAGAAGTGCTATACGTTACTTGATGAGGACCAGAAGAATTATAATGATCTAAAAGGCTCATCATATAACTTGTAAGTTCACTATTTGTAAAATCAGTTATAAAAGAAACATCATTTGTAGAACCATTAAATAGTGTCATATCAAATTGAGATACTGCTACTACATTTATATTATTTGCAGCATATTCACTTGCAATTTCATTAGACCCAACAAGACCAATTTCTTCAGCAGCATATGCCATAACTTCAATCGTTCTTTTAGGAACAAAATCTATTTCAAATAATGCCCTTGTTGCTTCTGTAATTGTAGCAATTCCTGAAGCATCATCATCTGCGCCAGGAGCATTGTCAATACCTTGGAATGATGTAGAATCTAGATGTCCACCTACAATAACATATTCGTTAGGAAATTCGGCACCAGTGATTGTTAAAATAACAGAAGGCATACCTGTATTGGTATGATTAAAGAGGCGTACACTAACATCAGATCTATTATATAGATTTGCCATAGCTTCCCATTTTGCCCTTAAATCTAAAGCAGCTTGTGTTGCTGATGGACTACTATGATGCCTAGTTTCATAATTTTCTAATTCAATAATATGATCTTCTATATTTTGAGTTTGAATAAGATCAAGTGTGGGTATCACAACAACATCTTCTGTAATTGAGAAATTTGCTAGAGCTCTTGTATTGCTAATAGATCTATCAGAAGAACTCCTTATAGCAGCAATAGCTTCTTCTTCAGAATTTTTATGAATGTAGCCAGGTCCATGGGTTAGTATTCTATTATGTAGTTTATGACTTCCAATAGAGGTTAATTTTACAGCAGCTTCATTACGATAGGTTGCTATAATTTCGATTTCTTGAAACGCATCTTCAGATAACTCTTCTGCATGATGAACAGTCATAGTTGCATAGAAAAAATCTTGTTCTTGAGCAGTCATGTGTATACCGAATAATAAAAATACACATAGAGTAATGATAGATTTCATAGTTTTTTTACCAAGATAGTTTAAAAGAGCAATACACTAACTAATTCTTTATAAGCTTTTACTTATAGTTATATAGTTTAATTTAATGAAGAGAACGTAGTTAATAATATTTTGTTAACTTTTTATACGCTTTCGCGAAAGCGTATGCAATCTTATTAAATTCGTAATACCCAGCTTACTTCTCAATGGCATGATATTTGTAATTTTATAGAAGTAGTTATTACAATTATTCTTTTTATAAATAGTTATTGATGTATGCAGTTTAGAAAATATCTTTTTTTACTTTTTTTTATATACCTCCCTTTTTTGGCATTTAGCCAGCAAAATTATCCATTATACACTAATGATATTGAATCTCAGCGCAAATGGGTAGATAGTGTATATACAAACATGACAACAGAAGAACGTATTGGCCAATTGTTTATGGTAGATGTTTTTTCTAGTGATCCTAAATCTAAAGTTGATAAAATTAGAGCACTTATTAAGGAGCAGCATATTGGAGGTATTATATTTTCAAAAGGGGGACCTATGCGTCAAGCAAAACTCAATAATGAATTTCAAGCAGATTCAAAAACACCATTACTTATAGGAATGGATGCAGAGTGGGGACTATCAATGCGATTAGATAGCACTTATGCTTTTCCATGGAATATGACATTAGGGGCAATACAGGATAATCGGATAGTAAAAGATGTTGGAGCAAGAATTGGAGCCCATTGTAAAAGATTAGGAGTTCATATTAATTTTGGCCCCGTAGTTGATATTAATGTGAATCCTGCAAATCCAATTATAGGAAATCGTTCTTTTGGAGAAGATAAAGTAAATGTAACTGAAAAAGCAATTGCTTTTTTAGAAGGTATGCAAAGCTCAGGGGTTCTAGGAAGTGCAAAACATTTTCCAGGTCATGGAGATACAGATCAAGATAGTCATAAAACACTTCCTACCTTAGATTTTACATTAGATCGTCTTAAAAATATTGAGATGTATCCATATAAACCTATCATAGAAGCAGGTGTTGCCAGTGTAATGGTGGCTCACCTTAATGTACCTAATTTAGTACCAGAGACGGGATTCCCTACCTCAATATCACCTACAGTAGTTACTGATGTTCTTAAAGATAGCTTGAGTTTTCATGGCTTGATATTTACAGATGCACTTAATATGAAAGGAGCATCAAATTTTAAAGAACCTGGAGAAATTGATTTAGCTGCTTTTAAAGCGGGTAATGATATTCTTTTGATTAGTAATGATGTACCCTCTGCAGCTTCAAAAATTAAAAAAGCATTAGAGGAAGGAGAAATTACTGAAGAACGATTAGCGCATTCTGTAAAGAAGATATTGTATGCCAAATACAAAGTTGGTTTATCTACCTATAAACCTATTGAAACTAAAAACCTTGTAGAAGACTTGAATACAAATCTAGACGATATTGTATATAGTAAAGCTATAGAGAATGCACTTACTATTACAAAAAATAGTAAAGAAATTCTTCCTATAAAAAACTTAGACGATAAGAAAGTAGCCTATGTCTCATTAGGAGACGATTCTGGAAATCATTTTTTAAAAGAAATGAAAAAATATGATCGAGTAACTCAGGTGAAGGCAAAGACTCTTGATGAAATGATTACCAAATTAAAAGATTATAATTATGTGATTGTTGGCTTTCATAGGTCAAATGCAAACCCATGGAAATCGTATGCTTTTTCAGATAAAGAAAAAACTTGGCTATATGAAATTGCAAGAACAAATGATGTTGTTTTAGATCTTTTTGTACGTCCCTATGCTATGCTAGATTTATTATCTACAGAGAATATAGAAGGTATTATACATAGTTATCAGAATAGTAAAATTGCTCAAGAAAAAAGTGCTCAACTTGTTTTTGGTGCTATTGCTAGTAAAGGGAAACTACCAGTTTCTTTAAAAAAAGTCAAGGCAGGTACTGGATTTGAGTCAGGTACATTACGTAGACTTTCATATGGAATTCCAGAAGAAGTTGGTATGAGTTCTGATAGTTTACACAAAAAAGTAGATGCACTTGTGCATTCTGGAATTAAACAAGCGATGATGCCAGGAGCCCAAGTGCTTATTGCAAGAAAAGGAAAAGTAATATATCATAAAACTTTTGGATACCATACTTATAATAAAAAACAAAAAGTACAACCAGAAGATGTATATGATGTAGCTTCTATGACAAAAATATTAGCTTCATTACCTTTGCTTATGGAGTTGAGGAGTCAGGGTTCGATATCTTTGGATGATACTTTAGGAACATTAGTTCCAGAATTAGAAGGAACAAATAAATCTAATATCACATTACGCAAGGCATTATCTCATTATGCTCGATTTAAAGCCTGGATTCCGTTTTATTTGAAGACATTAGATTCGGTTACAAAAAAACCTTCTAAGGAGTATTATCGATCTGTTTACTCTTCTGGATTTAATATTAAAATAGCAGATGAACTGTATTTGCGTAGTGATTATCAAGATTCTATTATTAAGCGTATAGGAGAGAGTGACTTAAGAAATAGATTATCTTATAAATACAGTGATTTACCTTACTATATCTTAAAAAAATACCTAGAAGATTATTATGGTAAAAATCTAGATAAGTTAACCTCAGAACGTTTTTATAATTCATTAGGAGCAAATAGAACTGGATACAAACCATTAAATAAGTTTTCTAAAAAGACTATTATCCCATCAGAAAATGATACGTATTGGCGTAATCAACGTATACAGGGATATGTTCATGACATGGGAGCAGCCATGCAAAGTAATATTGGGGGGCATGCAGGGCTCTTTAGTAATGCAAATGATGTAGCAAAATTAATGCAGATGTATCTCCAGAATGGGTATTATGGAGGAAAACGATATATGTCTAAAGAAACAGTTGAGGAGTTTAATACGTGTACTTATTGTAATAATAATGTGCGTAGAGGCGTAGGATTTGATAAACCACAATTATCAGGAAGTGGCCCTACTTGCGGTTGTGTATCGATGAATAGTTTTGGACATAGTGGATTTACAGGTACCTATACTTGGGCAGATCCTGATCAGGAAATAGTCTATGTATTTTTATCAAATCGTACGTTTCCCACGATGGAAAATCGTAAATTAGTCACGTCGGGATTACGTACAAAAATTCAAGAGGCTATTTATGATTCTATATTAGAATAGTACGCTTTCGCGAAAGCAAAAAAAAGAAAAACTACATGAAAATTGCTATAGTTTGTTACCCTACATTTGGCGGTAGTGGTGTTGTCGCTACTGAATTAGGAATAGCGCTCTCAAAAAGAGGACACGAAGTTCACTTTATAACTTATAAACAACCAGTACGACTTGCTTTACTTAATGAAAAGATACATTTTCATGAAGTAAATGTGCCTGATTATCCATTATTTCATTATCAGCCATATGAACTCGCTTTGTCAAGTAAATTGGTACGCATAATTAAAAAACATCAGATTGATATTTTGCATGTACATTATGCAATACCCCATGCGTATGCAGGGTATATGGCAAAAGAAATGTTGAAACAAGAAGAGATTTATGTTCCTATGGTAACAACGCTTCACGGTACGGATATTACGCTAGTAGGTAGTCATCCTTTTTATCGTCCGGCAGTTAGCTTTAGTATTAATAATAGTGATATTGTAACTTCGGTTTCAGAAAGTTTGAAAACAGATACATTACGTCTTTTTGATATTACAAGGGAGATTGATGTTGTGCCTAACTTTATTGACTTGAGTACTGCAAACTCTGGATTTACAGATTGCCAGCGAGAACTCATGGCCAATGATGATGAACGTATTATTACGCATATAAGTAATTTTAGAAAGGTAAAACGTATCCAAGACGTTGTTGAAGTTTTTCATAGAGTTCAATTAGAGTTACCAGCAAAACTACTAATGGTAGGCGAAGGCCCTGAAAGAGAAGGAGCAGAAAAACTAGTTAAAGAATTAGGAATTGAAGATAAAGTACGTTTCTTAGGAAATAGTAATGAGATTGATAAAATCTTATGTTTTTCAGATCTTTTCTTACTCCCTTCAGAAGCAGAGAGTTTTGGACTTGCAGCATTGGAAGCAATGGTTAATGAAGTTCCTGTTGTATCTAGTAATGCTGGCGGTATTCCAGAAGTTAATATAGATGGTGTAACAGGTTATTTATCTAATGTCGGAAATATAGCTGATATGGCACAAAATGCAATACGTATTTTGCAAGATGATACTGCCCTCAATACTTTTAAACGTAACGCAAAACGAGAGGCTGCTAAATTTGATATACAAAATGTAGTTCCATTATATGAAGAACTTTACGAGAAGGTTCTTGTAAAGAATGAATAAAATAAACATAGTAACATTATTAATTGTTCTCAATTAGTTTAGTCATAGGTCTAATTAAACTATATTTTATGAGATCATCCCTTAATTGTTTTTTGCATTCGTTGATATCTTTTGTTCAGATCATTTTGATGAGGTATAAACGCTATAAATACTGTAGATGCACAGATAATAATCCTATAACAAATATAAGGAGCCGTATTTGAATGTACCTTATTTTGATGAACTCAACTTAATTTTCTATTTCCTAAAAGAATAACTAGAATTCATTCATATTTCATTACTTTTTCATTTGTAAAACGTCTATGAATTTCAAAAAAACCTGGTAATTTCTAGTGAAATCGTATATATTAAATTGTTATATAGTTATCTCAAATAATTTACTGCTATTTTAGCAGTTCGCACAACTTTTTATAAATGAATTACAGGTTGAAAATATACTTTTATATTGATCTGAATTAGTATTTTTCTTAAAGCTTTGTTCTAAATTTTGTCTTTGTGAATTTATTTTAAAAATCACTGTATCAAGTTTTTATAATTAATTAGTAACTGTTTTTTATTACGTGAATTCCGCGAATTCCTCTAAGTTACAATTGAAATTTATTAATTAATAATCTACTTTTAGTGTAGTATTAATTTAAAGAAAAAGTATGTTAAAAAAAATTTCAAATTTAGGAACAACTCTAAAAAAAACTGAGCAAAAAAAAAATTAATAGTGATTTTGGTAATGACTCATTTATAGGAAGTAGTTGTTACTTTACACAAGGTCAATATAATCAGGCTTTATATGCAGCTTTTGCAAATGGAGCAGATCCAAGAGTAACAAGTTGTCATCCATATACTACAGAATTAGGAACTCCAGGTTTTGAAGTTAGAATTGGTAGCGTTTTATAATTAATTTATAGTAAATTTTATTTAGAGACCATAACCATAAAGTAAGTGATAGTCTCTACTTTTTATTAAAATTGATATCTAATTCCTAGAGCAACATCAAATTCTAAGCTATCGTCTATATCATTTAAAATTCCTATTTCAGGTCTAAAATCTAGAGATAACAATAATGGGATATCAAAATTATATTCAATTCCAATGGTCCCAGCTGCATTTAAGAAAGATTCATTGACATCGTCATCATTAAAATCATTATCAAAATCAAATATTCCTCCCGCAGCTCCTACACCAGTGTACCAATTAAAGTTACCATCTAAGTTCCATACCCATTGGTATAAACCAGTAAGACGTATAGCGTTAAAGTTGTTTGCACTTCGCCATCCAAGCCCTAATTCAAGACGATTGTTTTCTCCTAAAGCACGTTGGTAGTTAACTTCTGTTCCAAAACCATCATTATCTCCTACACGAATTCCAATAGCATTATCTGCTATCTCTTGAGCTTGTATAGAAGCTATAAATCCTAAAAATAGTACGATACTAAAAAGTGTTTTCTTCATAAATTGAGTTTTAAATTGATATTAGTAGTCTAGTGTGTATATAACGTTATCTTACCCATAAAATTTTGATGTATTTTTGATTAAATGGATACTCTCTTTAAACAATTATCAAGCCAACTTTCTGGAGAACTTTATACAGACAGCTTACATAGGCATATCTATGCTACTGATGCATCTGTATATAGAAAGATTCCTCAAGCAGTGACATACCCAAAAGATACGAGAGATATACAACGTTTGGTTCTTTTTGCAAAAAAGAATAATACAACGCTCATTCCTCGTACAGCTGGAACCTCGCTAGCTGGACAATGTGTAGGTGAAGGTATTATTGTAGATGTGTCAAAATATTTTACAGAGATTATTCATTTAGACATAGAGAGAAAACAAGTAACAGTACAACCAGGTGTTATACGTGACGAGCTCAATCTATTTTTAAAACCACATGGTCTTTTCTTTGGCCCTAATACATCTACAGCAAATCGATGCATGATAGGGGGTATGGTAGGTAATAACTCTTCAGGAACAACGTCTATTAAGTATGGAGTAACACGAGATAAAGTAGTACGATTAAAAACAGTACTTAGTGATAGTAGTGAAGTTACTTTTGAATCGCTTTCAAGTATACGTTTTCACGAAAAATGTCAATTGGAAACATTAGAGGGAACTATTTATAAAACATTGATAAATGAACTTGAACCTGAGGAAGTTCAAAAAGAAATACGATCTAAATTCCCTAAACGAGAAATTCATAGACGTAATACAGGGTATGCAATAGACGCACTTATTGACCAACAACCTTTTGATGTAAAAGGAGAAGAAATAAATATATGTGCATTGTTATCAGGAAGTGAAGGAACACTTGCATTTACTACCGAAATCACATTACAACTTGATGTTTTGCCTCCAGAATATGGAGTTTTAGTAGCCGCTCATTTTAAAACATTGGAAAATTGTTTGCAAGCAGTATCACTTACCATGAATCATAATCTGTATACCTGTGAGATGATAGATAAGGTGATTTTAGATTGTACAAAAAATAATAGAACTCAACTTAAAAATAGGTTTTTTATAGAAGATGATCCTGCAGCCATTCTCACATTAGAAGTACGTGATACAACTATGGAGGGAGCGCTCTCTCAAGCAAAGGCGCTGGTAAAAACGATAGAAGCTTCCAGATTATCATATGCATACCCTATTCTTGAAGGAATCCAAATAGATCAAGCGATGGAGCTTCGTAAGGCTGGTTTAGGTTTATTAGGTAATATGATTGGCGATCGTAAAGCTGTTGCTTGCATTGAAGACACAGCTGTTGCTTTAGATGACCTAGCCCCGTATATAGGTGAGTTTACAGCTATTATGGAAACATATCAACAAGAAGCAGTGTATTATGCACATGCCGGCGCAGGAGAATTACATTTACGCCCTATTTTAAATCTAAAAGATGCTCAAGATGTTTCCTTATTTCGAAAAATAACAACAGATGTAGCTACATTAGTTAAGAAGTATCGTGGTTCTATGAGTGGAGAACACGGTGATGGTATTGTGCGCTCTGAGTTTATTGAGTATATGATAGGAATAAAGAATTACAAACTTCTAAAAACGGTGAAATATACTTTTGATCCACAATCTGTATTTAATAAAGGTAAAATTGTTGACCCATTACCTATGGATCAAAACTTACGATATGAGGTTGGTAGAGAAGAACCCGTAATAGAAACCCTTTTAAGTTTCTCAGATCAAGAAGGAATTCTCAAAGCCACCGAAAAGTGTAATGGTAGCGGTGATTGTCGTAAACTTCCAAGTGCTGGTGGAACTATGTGCCCTAGTTATAGAGCGACACGTGATGAAAAAGATACAACAAGAGCTAGAGCAAATGTCTTGCGAGAATTTTTAACTAATTCTGAAAAGGTAAATGTATTTGATCATCAAGAGCTTAAAGATGTTTTTGATTTATGTGTAAGTTGTAAAGCATGTGCAAGTGAATGTCCGAGTAATGTAGATGTAGCTACCTTGAAAGCAGAGTTTGAATACCAATACCAAAAATCACATGGAAATAGTTTACGCACTAAGTTGTTTGCACATACTACTAGAATAAATAAATTTGGATCAAAATCACCAGGCTTATATAATGGCCTACTTAAAGTAATAGGTGGTTTAACAAAAACCGCTTTAAAGATTGCAAAGAAACGTAGTTTACCAATGCTTAATACATATCAGAAGAATAAAAATGTTGAAATAAAACCTACAAATAAAGCTATTAAAGAAATCATTCTTTACATAGATGAGTTTTCAGAATACTTAGATGGAAACATTGTTAATGATGCCATAGTACTTTTACAAAACCTAAATTATAGTGTTTCGGCTTGGAGAGGAAATGAAAGCGGTAGATCCTATATATCTAAAGGATTCTTGGAAGAAGCAAAGACCTTAGCAAATACTAATATTAAGGACTTTAATGATTTGTCTAATGAAGATATACCAATTCTAGGTATAGAGCCTTCGGCAATAC
>CAYYSK010000077.1:0-13601 GCA_964474345.1 uncultured Flavobacteriaceae bacterium | reverse complement strand
CCATAGCCTTTATAGATTATGGTAAAGAATTAGCCACGCTCTTGGATATAATGGATTAAGGTATAGAAGATAAAATTAAAAGGCATAAAAATTTGATTCTGCGTTTATTCGAAAAATTAGTTTCTTTTGACTCACTACGTTTCATACACAAGGCCTGTGCTATATTTAAAGCTCTGTAACAGCATTTAAATCTAATCGTTTTAGATAAAAATGGAGTTAAAAAAATACAAAAAATAGGCAGAGTATGTGCTATTCTTGAGGTTCTTATTTACATTTTTGTGTTTATCGTATATGGCGGGATATTAGTCTACTCAAGTGAAGATGTTATTGCAATTGAGTTTTTGAATTTTCTAACTGACAACTACCACATTTTATCAATACTTAATCTTATCAGTTTGGTAATACTTGGTATTTTATTAGCAGTTTTAGTTTTAGCAATTCATCAGCGATTTAACTCAAATTACCAAGGTGAGTAAAATATAAAAAACCGTCTAAATTATTTTTAGACAACCTCTTTGTTATGATTTGCTTTCGCGAAAGCAAATACAGCATATTAATACATATTTTTAGTATCTCTCTTCTTAATTATAGTAAAGCATATATCTTTGTTTTTTTTGGTAAGGAACCCTTCCTCTATTCTACTAACATTTCAAATCAAAACAAACACTATCAAATCTATGAATACCCCATCACAAACCCCTATAAAAATAGATATCGTATCTGATGTTGCATGCCCTTGGTGTTATGTAGGTAAACGAAGGCTAGAAAATGCACTCGCACAATGGGAAGGTATTCCTGTTGAAGTTGAGTGGCATCCATATCAATTAGACCCAAACATGAGTACTGAAGGAATAAATAGAGATACTTATTTAGGAAATAAATTTGGTGATATAGAACGCGCAAAACAGATGACTGATCATCTTACTAATGTTGGTAAAGAGGTTGGAATCGATTTTGATTTTGGAAAAAATTGGCTTGCTGTAAATACACTACCATTACACCAAATGTTAGTAATAGCCGGACGAGAAGGATTTAAAGACGCTCTTAAAGAGCGCTTCTTAAAAGCTTATTTTGTAGAGACGTTACATCTTAATAAAACAGATGTATTAGAAAGCATTGGTGCTGAGTTTGGCTGGTCTGTTGAAAAAGTACAATCTATCATACAAGATAAAGAACTTGGAAAAGCAGTACAACAAGAGATCGCACATTATCAGCAATTAGGAGTATCTGGTGTTCCTTTCTTTATTATAAATAATAAATATGGTATCAGTGGTGCTCAACCATCAGAAGTCTTCCTAGATGCTTTTAAACAGGTTTCTAGTTTAGAAAATACTCCAGAAGGAGAAAGCTGTGACATTAACGGAGAGAACTGCTAGATTACATATATAATATCATAAGTAAAACCACTTCTGTACTAGGAGTGGTTTTTTTATACGCTTTCGCGAAAGCGTACAATACAATATCTATAAATGAACTACTTCGATGCAAGCATGCGAGGTATCAGGTTCTAAAAAAGAAAACAATGCAAGTATCTAAAAATTAAACCCTTTGGCTATATCCCCGCGTTTAAAACTCATTTTTATTGTAGAAAAAATATGAACCGATAGGAATATATCTTCTATAAAATGAGATTTGTTAGATATACTATTTTAGTATGTATACGTAACAATATAGATCTATTAACTACATATGATAGAATCATAACTATTAAATTTATAATCTATATCCATGAGAGCAATCAATTTTATTTTTATATTACTTTTTACACTAGCAACACAAGCACAAAAAACAGATTTATCATTACATCTTGAAGAGGGGAAAACATACCTACAAGCGACAAACACTATAGCGACAATTGATCAAGAATTTAATGGTCAAAAAATGAATGTTCGTGTGACTGTAGGTGGTACTATGAGTTTTTTTGTTAAAAAAGCAACTTCCACAAATTATATTCTAGATACAGAATTTAAATCATTAACTATGGAAATGCAATTGCCACAAGGAAATATGGAATTTAGCTCTGAAAAGATTGATGAAAATGATCCATTTTCAAAAATATTATCTGCTATAAAAAACAAACCTTTTGAAGTCATTATGGATCGATCTGGAAAAATTACAGATGTAAAAGATATTGAATATTTTTGGGCTGAAGCAATTGACCAATTTGATGAAATACCAGCTGCACAAAGAGAGCAAATAAAGGCTCAAATTATGAAATCTTATGGAGAAGATGCCTTAAAAGGTACTATTGAAATGGTCACTGCAATATACCCTGATCATGCTGTTAATAAAGGAGATACTTGGACAGTTCATACAAATCTAGAATCAGGAATGTCTGCAAACATGACTACAAATTATGAGTTTATAGAAGTAACTGATCAATATGCTCTTATCAAAGGGAATTCTACTATAAAAACCAATGATAAAGATGCATATATTGAAACAAATGGTATGCCCATGAAATACGATATGACTGGTACTATGTCCTCTGTTATAAAAGTAGATGCGGCTACTGGATGGATTATAGAATCTACTATAGATCAAATTATCACTGGAAATGCATATATTAAAGAAAATGCGCAAATCCCAGATGGAATGAAAATACCATTAAAAATGCGCAATGAAATGATTATTACAAACCAATAATATCTTTTTTATGAAACTAAAATTTTTAGTAATTAGTTTATTTATTTCCTTTTCATTTCTAGGTCATTCACAAGAAAAAATATCAGTAAGTAATATTTCAATAGATCAAAAAATAGATATCTCTAAATATATAGGTAAAAGATTCAAATTATCTGCCAGTATTAGAATGGAAAAAAATAATGGAAACGGATCTACATCATTATGGACATATATTATTACTAATGACAAAAACAATAACGTTTTTAATGATGATATAGGGAGTGTTCCCGTTTCAGAAAATTGGCAGACATACACTATTGAAGGGGTTATAAAAAATGAAAACTCACAAAACCTTTTGTTTGGAGTTTTATGTTACAATAATGGAGACTTCTTTTTTGATGATTTCAAATTAGAAATAGAAAACACAAAAGATAGCTGGATTTCATTAGATATTAAAAATCCAGGTTTTGAAGAGGTTCCAGAAATCACAAATGAAATATGGGGAAATAAACTAGTAAATACAACAAGGGAGTATACTGCATCCAGAACGACTTCCAATGTACATAGTGGTTCTTATGCGCTTCATGTAGAAGGAAAAGGAGTCTATGGTCAAAATGATCATTTAGGAGGTTTTGTAGATGTAAATGGTGTCAGTATTTATCACGAAATATATGGTGAAGGAGAACCTTTATTATTACTCCACGGAGCTGGGCAATCCATAAGTGGTTTTGGAAATCAAATAGATCATTTTGCAAAAGAGTATAAGGTAATCGCAGTTGATAGTCGTGGTAGAGGACGATCTACAGATAATGATCAAGAACTTACATACATGAATCAAGCAGAAGATATACGGTTATTTATGGAACATTTACACATTGAAAGCGCTCATATTGTGGGGTGGAGTGATGGTGGTATTATCGGGCTTATTATGGCTATGAAATACCCTCAAAAAGTAAAAAAATTAGTCGCTATGGGAGCAAATATTCACCCAGACGGTTTATTTCCTGAAAGATTAGAAGATCATAAAAAATCACTCAAAAATCTAGAAGATCAAAATAATCCAAACTTTAAAACCTTTATTAAACTGTATAAGCAACTTATCAATTATCCACAGTTACAATATGATGATTTAAAAAGTATCAATGCTCCTACATTAATTATGGCAGGGGATCATGATGTAATTCAAGACATCCATACTGTAAAAATGTTTCAAGCAATTCCTAATGCTAATCTTGCAATTTTACCTGGAGAAACACATTGGTTGCCAAGGGATAATCCAAAATTATTTAATAAAACAACGCTTAATTTTTTAAAAAAAGAGTTTAAAGAGCCTAAACGTTATTAATTACCTATAAAAATCAAGTAATTATACGGGGACTAGTATAAATAGATAATAGTATTTTGAGTTTATTATTTTTTAATCCTCAAAAGTTTTTATTATGGACTCTATTTCTACAAAAATGCAAAGTGCAGATCGTATTAAATTACCTTTTACTTTTGATATTCATAAAATGCTTGCAGAATTTGAAGCATTACAATTTGGAAACTTTGAGTATTATAATGCAATACCTTTACGTGCTCCAGCTCATGAAGTAGATAGCTCATTACCATTTCCTCCTCCTGCGGTAGATTATGCAGATGGATCTTGGACTGACTGGATGGATACTCCTGCTTTAGATACTTCCCCTTATTTTAAAAGCGTTATAAATACTTTTAAAGAACATACTAAAGTAACATTAGTACGTTTACTTAGATTAGCTCCAGACTCTATTGTAAAGGAACATACAGACCCTACCTTAGGATTAGAAATAGAGAGATCAGTTATTAGGTTAACAATACCAATTTTAAATAATAATGATGTTGTTTTTTTTCTTAATGGCACTCCAGTAGTTATGGAACCTGGAGAATGTTGGTATTTACGACTTACAGACCCTCATAAAGTAGTTAATGCCGGAAATGAACAACGCATTAATCTAACAATTGACATGATTCCTAATGAATGGATACGAAAAATCATAGCTAGTAGCGAGCTCAAAGTATAGCAAATATGAGTATTTTTAAGGTGAAATAGCTAATCAGCGGAGGTTCTATTAACTTAACTACTTGATTGATATTCATATATGCACATATTTAATGAGTATGCTTATATTAGACGTAACAATTAACCATTTATTATTATGAATACTACTATTACTCAAATAGCATCATATACTAAAGATTCATTTACAAGTACTCTAAGAAATGGAAAAACAGTCACACACAACATTTATACACAAGGAAGTGGTACTAAAGTATTGATTTTAATACAAGAATTACCAGGCATCGGGCAAGAAACATTAGCACTTGCTGATCAATTTGTGGCTCAAGGATATACGGTAGTACTTCCTCACTTATTTGGAAAGATAGGAAAAACGGCAACTCTATTAAATATGGTAAAGGTATTCTGTATGAGAAAACAGTTTAGTGTATTTGCAAAAAATCAATCAAGTCCTATTGTTGATTTCTTATCAGATCTATGCACAGAGATGAAAGAAAAGCATCAAGTAAGAGGGGTTGCTGTTATAGGAATGTGTTTAACAGGTAATTTTGCCATCTCACTTATGGCAAATGAAGATGTACTCGCTGGTTTTGCTAGTCAGCCATCTTTACCACTTAAAAAACAAGGTTTTATTCATATGAGTGATGAAGAGGTTTCTGTTGTTAAAAATAGACTTGACCAAATTGGCCCTATGCATTGTGCGCGATTACAAGGAGATAAAATATGTGCTGCTGAAAGATTTGAAGCTCTTGACAAAAAGTTTAATAGTGATAGGCAACGTATTATTCTACATCAATTACCAGGAGACGGGCATTCTATACTTACGTTAGATTTTGTAGATCAAGATGGTCATCCTACAAAAAATGCACTTCAAGAAGTGATAGGTTATTTTGATAGTCAGTTAAATTAGTTATTTATTGTATTCTACGTTTCATTTCTTCTACAATATTATAAGCTGCAGGGCAAATGGCAACGTTTTTAAGTGTAAGATTAGAGATTTGTTGGAATTTTTTTCTATCTGTATGTGGAAATTCTCTACAAGCTTTAGGGCGCACTTCATAGATAGAACAATAATTATCTGCTCCTAAAAAGGTACAAGGCACGCTTTGTAACACATAATCATTATCCTCGTCTATACGCAAATACGTATCTATAAATGATTGTTCTTTCATTCTAAAATGTTTTGCAATACGAGTCACGTCTTTATCTGTAAATAAAGGGCCCGTTGTTTTACAGCAATTTGCACACTCTAGACAATCTGTACGTTCAAACTCAGATTCGTGCATATCTTGCATCAAATAATCTAAATTCTTAGGAGTCTTTTTACGTAGTTTTGCAAAGAATTTTTTGTTTTCGTTATGCTTATCTTTGGCAAGTTGTGGTAATGATTTAAGTACTTCCTCCATAGCACAAATGTAAGCAAGTATTTATGGATATAGACATATTTGGCCAAGCAGTTCTTGATTATTATAATGATACATACACAGAAGATATTATAGTGCATTCTTCTATTGCTGAAGATGATATTTTACCCATCCCATATTTGTTTAGACCCTACATTAAAATGCCTCTTATAGAACAAAAAGCATTGCAACTTTGTAAAGGAAAAACGCTAGATATAGGTAGTGGTGCGGGCAGTCATAGTATTTGGCTACAAGAACAAGGCATAGATACAACAGCTCTTGATATTTCTGAGGGTTGTGGTACGCTTTCGCGAAAGCGTACGCTTAAAAAAATAATAACAACTCCTGTTCTCAATCATCAAGGGCAATACGATACACTTCTCATTCTTATGAATGGCACAGGTATATTTGAAGAAATTTCAAAAGTAAATACTTATTTACAACATTTAAAAACACTTTTAAAACCAAATGGTCAAATTTTAATAGACGGATCTGATATTAAATACATGTTTGAGACCGAAGATGGTGGTTATTGGGTAGATATTCATAATACCTATTATGGTGAGGTGACTATGGCAATGAGTTATAAAGGACAACGCTCAAATGATTTTAAATGGTTATATCTAGATTTTAACACCCTTCAAGAGTATGCAAAAAAAAATGAGTTGCTATGCGAACTCATTTTAGAAGGTAATCATTATGATTATTTAGCACGTCTTACTCTTGCATAATATATCCTTTATCGGCAAGTTTATCGATAATACTTCTATATAAATCACGGCTCCAAATTTCAGAAACCTCTCCTACTCTTCGGCCAATTTGTTGTTCTGAAGTCAATATTTTCTGACCTGTTGAAGAATTATAAAATACGGATGCTTCTTTTTGTTGTTCATAATTTAATGCTGTTTTATCTGCTAGTAACTGTTTTCCTGTTCCAGTTTCATAAAACTTCATCATATTTTTAATATCCTCATGCTCATACGTTCCTCGATACGCAGAAACTAACATATTTAAAATACGATTTACTTCTGGTGATGTTTCTTTTTTAAGGCCGCTCCATACTTCTTCTGTAACATTCTGATCCTTATACTGTTGCTTCAACAAATCAAATAATTGATTAATCGCCTCTCCATATTGATTTGCAGTTCCATTCATAGTAAGATACCTTAAAACATCTTCATGATAGCTTGTTTCTTGAGCATTAAATTGTAAGGAACACAAAAAAAATAGTGCGAAAAGTAATTTTTTCATCATTTTTACGATTAAATTTAGAGCATTAAAGATATAAAAAATGATATTGAAACGATTAAGACTACCTATATTATCCCTATTACTAATTGTTTTTACCGTTGTAGGGTGTGGAAATGACGACGAACAGACAACTGAATCACCAACTTCAAATAACGCTGCAAACCAACAACCATTAGGAACATCTGCAAATCAATTATTATCTGCAGATGAATTCACTAGTTTACGTCTTGAATTGGCATATGTAGAAGGGTTTCGTCCTACACAACAAACTATAGATCTTATTCAAAGCTTTCTAGAAACTCGATTAAATAAACCAAATGGTGTTACTATTGTAGAAAGTCAAATAACTCCTACAGAAACAGCTCCATATGATATTAATGAAATTGTTGCTATAGAAGATGCAAATCGTACTGTATTTAATGAAGGGGATGAGATTGGAGTATGGTTATTCTTTTCAGATGGGGTTTCTGCCTCAAATTCTGGAAATTCTTTTGTATTAGGTACTGCATATCGTAATACATCTATGGTAATTTATGAAAGAACATTTATTGACTTAGCTAGTAACTCTTCAGAATCTATTAACAGAACTTTACTAGAGACATCTACATTACGTCACGAGTTTGGTCATATTTTTGGCCTTGTAAATTCAGGAACACCTCTTACATCAGAACACGAAGATGAAAATAATGAAAGACACTGTAATGTACCAGGATGTCTTATGTTTTTCCAAACAGTAACTAGTGTATTTAATTCTAGTGATATAGATACAATTCCTGAGTTTGATCCACTATGTATTGCAGATTTACAAGGTAATGGTGGTCTATAAAAGAAATAAATCAATCTTCTATTTCTTCTAGTGTATCATCATCTACTACTTCTTCTAGTTTTAAACCTTCTGTATATTTCATTAGATATATAGCAGTATTATAAAACCCTCCTGAAGATTTTTTACCGTATCTAAATTTATTTTCTATATAACCAGTTTCTATACCAGTACTTGCTGCACTGTATAAGTCTTTTGCAAATGCAAGGCGTAATAGTGTATCATAAGTAATATCATATCCTCGAATAGCTTCCTCACTAGGGCTGATATCATAACGCTCCTCATAGGCATCTATAAATACCTTATTTGCTTCATAATCATATTCCTTATTCATAGATGGAAAATGAAAATTTAAGTTCATTAAATGCATATGCTGTATAGCATCACTATTATAAGTTCTACTTACTTTATTAGTTGTAAATAATGTCACTTGATGTGTCGCTACAAGAGTATTAAGGCGTGTAGTAACTGTACTTATAAGAGGTACATCACTAGTTTCAAGAATCACCCAATTTTCTTTTGTTTCTGATATTTGACTAGGTATATCGTCAGGATATAAGAATAATCCGTTATCTCCTTTTCTAGGATTTACAACTTTTGCTTCAGGGAATAAAGAAGTAAGTTTTCCTTTAACAGCATTATTCTTATCATCTGCAATGATAATGATATTTTTGTCTATAGCATTTGATTTTATATAATCAACCATAGCATTTCGTAACATATCTACACTAGGTCTAGATTGAAATACATTTGATTTTCCATCTACTTTCCTAGTTAAAGGGGAAATCAAAGGAATATTTTTAGGAGCCAATAAACTAGAAGCTCTATTAAAATTTCCTGCAATAAGTGGTCCTATCACAACATCTACATCTGTAAAATCTTGAGTTGTGATAATAGACTCTATTTTACGAGCATTTGTCGCAGGTCCATCAGATTGTACATAATCTGTATCATGTATTTCTAAATCAGTAGAAATACCATGCTTCTTAGCCGCATCTAACGCTATTAATACGCCACTATAAAAATCTAAAGAAAGTCTCAGTACTCTATCACTTTTTATAACACCTTCTGGATCAGGTATTGAATCTGCTGTAGTACGTTTAAGACCAAAAGGTAACATCAATACAACTTTCTTTTTGGAATAATCAGAAAGACTATCTAATAAACTTGTTCGAGTTGTAGTAGTAGACACAAGCACATCTCCAGTATTTTGAGTTGTTGTTATAATAGTTCCAGAAACTCCTTTAGGTACCTTAAGAATCATACCTTCTTTAAGTCCATCACCAACAGCAGGGTTTAAATCTACCAGTTCATCAGCAGTGATATTAAATTCTTTTAGAAGACTATAAATTGTATTCCCTTTTTGAACTTCATAAAAAGCATATACCTTCTCATTAATTACAGCAGTATCTATCTTTGTGAGAGTTGTATTAGGCACTCTAATGGTCTCTCCTTCTTTTAATCCTGATCCCATATTTGGATTCATAGCTTCCAATTCAGCTATAGTAATCCCATATAAGCGAGCTACGCCATATTTTGTTTCTTTAGACTTTACAACATAAGAACTAAAAGCTGGTCCGTTATCTTTAGGAGCCTCATCTTTTGAGATACCCCCTCCATTATTTACTAGTGTTACTTTTTCCTCTACAACACCTACATAATTTAAAGGGATTCTAATTTTGTCACCTTTACGTAATGTCTCACTATATAAACGTTTGTTATATTTTTTTATAGCATCTTGAGTAACATCATATTTCTTTGAGATACTATATAATGTTTCTTTACGCTTTACTTTATGTGTTGTAAAACGTATATCTTCTTGATCTTGTGTTATCTCAGTAACACTTTTTTTCTTAGAAGATGAGGGTAATATAAGTACCAAGCCTTCATATACTCGATCTTTTGCATCTGGATTGAGTTTTACGATTTCTTTTTCGGTTACCTTATACTTTCTAGCAATACTGTATACAGTTTCACCTTTGGCTACTTGATGCGAAATAAATTCTTGCATAGGTGTTGTATAGGTTTCCGCTTTCGCGAAAGCGCACGATACTACACATATCCATACTAAAAAAAGATGTTTCATCTATTTGAAAATTTTAATTTCATTTGAAAGAAATTAAACAAAATTTTCTTCTTAGATCAACCGCTTTGCTTTCGCATAAAAATTTAATTAGTCCGGTTGAAAATCAAAAAATTAATTTTGTTTATACTCATTTCATAATTTTGGTTTATTCCCACTCTATAGTGGCTGGCGGTTTAGAACTGATATCGTATACTACTCTATTAACGCCTTTTACTTTGTTTATTATATCATTAGACACTTTCTGCATAAACTCGTAGGGTAAATGAACCCAATCTGCCGTCATTCCATCTGTACTTTCTACAGCACGTAAAGCAACACATTTCTCATAGGTACGCTCATCTCCCATAACTCCCACAGAATTCACAGGAAGTAACATAGCTCCAGCTTGCCACACTTTATCATACAGTCCCCATTCTCTAAGACCATGTATAAATATATGATCCACCTCTTGTAATATACGTACTTTTTCTCGAGTGATATCTCCAAGTATACGTATCGCTAACCCTGGACCTGGAAATGGGTGTCTACCGAGTAATTCTGCCGATAATCCCATACTTGCCCCTACTCTACGCACTTCATCTTTAAATATCATACGCAATGGTTCTACTACGTTCAATTTCATATAGTCAGGTAATCCTCCTACATTATGATGTGATTTTATAGTAGCACTTGGCCCTCCAGTAGCACTTACAGATTCTATAACATCTGGGTAAATAGTTCCTTGTGCTAACCAAGTTGCATTTTCTACTAATTTACTCTCATCATCAAAAACTTCTACAAATACACGTCCTATTGCCTTGCGTTTGGTTTCTGGGTCACTTTCTCCTTCTAGCGCATCCAAGAAGCGTGCCGAAGCATCTACTCCTTTTACATTAAGCCCTAAGCCTTCATATTGCTTAAGTACATCTGTATATTCATTTTTACGTAGTAAACCGTTATTCACAAAAATACAGTGTAGGTTTTTGCCTATAGCTTTATGTAATAATGTAGCTGCCACTGTACTATCTACGCCACCGGAGAGTCCAAGGATCACGCGATCATCACCTATTTTAGATTTTAAGTCTGCAACTGTAGTCTCTACAAATGCGTCAGGTGTCCATGTCTGGGCAACTCCAGCGATTTTTACTAAGAAATTTTCTAATATTTTTTTCCCATCTGTAGAGTGATATACTTCAGGATGAAATTGAATCGCATACGTATCTTCTCCTTCTATTCGATATCCTGCATTCTCTACATCGTGAGTAGAAGCTATACGTATAGCTCCTTCTGGAAGTTGTTTTATTGTATCACTATGACTCATCCATACTTGACTATCAATAGATACTCCTTCTAAAAAAGGTTCGTTTTCCTTTATCATAGATAAGTTTGCTCTACCATACTCACGTGTATTAGACTGTCCAACTTCTCCTCCATGAAAATGTGCAAGGTATTGTGCACCATAACACACTCCTAATAGAGGCTTCTTGCCTTTTATTTCAGAAAGATCTGGATGTGGTGGGTTTTCTCCTCGTACAGAATGTGGTGATCCTGATAAAATGACAGCTTTATAATTTGATAAATCTTTAGGAGGATTATTGTAAGGCTTAATTTCTGAGTAAATATTAAGTTCTCGCACACGACGTGCAATTAACTGTGTATACTGAGACCCGAAGTCTAAAATAAGGATGTTGTTTTGCATAGGCAAAAATACCAATTTTAGTATCAGTAATTCAAAATTCTAAACCACAAAATACAGGAATTTTTAACAGTCGTATTTTACATTTAGTTTGATTATTAAAACGACATATGTAATAATCTGTATTGTAAACTTTTAATGGCTATACCTTAACTTATTTATGGAGTTTTAATATCACTCAAAATACTTATAGGAGGTTGATAAAAAATTAGTTTATTTTTCAAATAAATAATACATAGAATTATGATGTATTATAATTTTATGTATATTTGTACTATGTATTCAAAAGAACTATTAAAAGGAACTTTATCTGTAATTATTTTAAAACTATTATCTGAGCATAAAAGGATGTATGGTTATGAGATTTTTAAACTTGTAAAAGAAAGGTCAGATGAAAAGATAGTACTCAAAGACGGCTCATTGTATCCTGCATTACAAAAAATGAATAAAGATGGACTTATCACTTTTGAAGAAATATATATTGGTAAACGTGTTCGTAAATATTATTGCCTAACATCAAAAGGGGAGAAAGCTAAAATTTCTCATATAGAAGAACTTAAAGATTTTATAAAAACTCTTGATAAAATTATTTTTAACCAACTTAATCCTATATGAAATTAACTCCTGAGCAAGAAGATAGTATTATAACCTCTGTTAAGAGTCAAGGGATACAACTCTCGACATTACAAGATGATATTATTGATCATTTATCTTGTGTTATAGAGAGTCAACTAGGTAAAGATAAAGAGTTTGAACAGCTTCTCAAAGAGGCTATTATCGATATTGCTCCAAATGGATTAAAAGACATACAACGTCAAACTATATTTTTATTAAACTCTAAACGTATTCTTATTATGAAAAAATTAATGTATTCAATTGGATTTTTAGGAGCTTTATCTCTAACCGCAGGTGTTGCATTTAAATTATTATGGTACCCAGGAGCAAATATTCTTTTTACAATAGGTCTTGTAACTTTATTCTTACTATTTATTCCTTTAATGGCCTTTAATCGTTATAAAGTAGCAATTTCTAAAGCAATTTCTGAACGATTAAAAATTGTTTTAGGAGCTATTTCTGCTATTATTGCTGGGTTATCTGGTATTTTTAAAATGCTACACTTACAAGGAGCAGATATCCTTTTAGGAACAGCAGCAATTGTCTTTGGACTAGGTTTTTTACCTTTTTTATTTTTTACAATGTATAAGAAATCTATTTCTTAAACTATTTAATTATAACTCCATCAAAGAGAATGATAACGCTTGAGTATCTAGCGTATTACATTCATCATCTAAGCGCTCTACTGTAATAGATTCTGTAATTACTGTTTGGAAACCATCTAATTCAATAATTAATATATAAGACCCTTCTCTTTCAAAAACTCCTTGATATACTCCAGTTCCATTAGAAGTTTCCATAAGTACTTCTTCAAAAATATTTCCTTCTCTAGCTGTTATCATAACATTAGATAATGGTGTTTCTGTAGTTGCATTAATAACTCGAACATCAAAACCAGCTAGAGCTATATCAGGACATACTATTTCTGTAACCTCACCATTATCATCCCCTCCACAAGAGAATAAACATACACAACAAATAACTACTAATATAAATCTCATAACCATATTTTTTGCTAATATAAAGATTCTTTGAACCCGAATTATGCATTAGAAAATCTATTACAGCTTGAATGTACTGCAAAA
>CAYYSK010000076.1:0-13661 GCA_964474345.1 uncultured Flavobacteriaceae bacterium | reverse complement strand
TTACAGCTTGAATGTACTGCAAAATATACCACTGCACTACATTTTTGAATTTAACTCTCCATATTCATGAAGACAGGCTGTGGCGGTGCTACGCTAAAACTCATAAAATGTCATATTTTATTGTACATCCAATCTTCATCACGAAGTTCTAATGCATAATTCGGGTTTAAAGAAGTAAAAACATTTTTATGCTTTCGCGAAAGCATAAAAAGCATTCATTCCAAATGAGATAGATGGAGTTCTTGTAAAACTGTATTGTATAATTTGGAGAATTCCTAGTTTGAGTAATTAAGAAGTAAAGTTTAAAAATTTATTTGACACCCATTGTTCATCTATATTAATTTGTGACCAATTGTCATTTTCTTCATAGGCAAATACTTCTTGATTTTTTACTACAGAACCTACAACGTGAAATTGTGCAGATGGTCCACTTCGCACATTTAAAACATTTGCATTAACAGTCGCTCTCTTTACATCTCTTACATAATTACTAGACACCCATTCTTCATTGTTCTGTGATATTTTATACCAGTTATCTTTTTCTTTATAAATACGTAATATGGCACCTAGTGAGGTTTGTCCTACTCTTTTAAACGACGAATTGGCTCCGCTCCGAATATTCAATTTATTTGCGGTAACTGATCCATATCCTTTTATAGACGAAGACAGGCTTCCCGTAATTGTTTGCCCAATTGAATTAGAAACAAGTGGTAAAAAGTTTTGTTCACAAGCAGCTACTGTATTACCTCCAAAAAAGTTGGTCCCCGGACAACTCTTCGTTTTTCCTGTTCCATTCCTACGAGCTCCTGTATCTAGGTCAAACCAATGATGATATACAATTCTATCAGTAGATACTGGAATATTAAAACGTTCACATAAAGCAGCCGTTAGTCGTACAATACTATCTTGTTGTTTAGAAGTCATTTTGTCTTTTCCTTTATCAAAAAAGCCAACATTTTCTATACAGATAGCATGTTTATTATTAGCAAAAATACAAGCTGGAGAACGTTCTAGACTTCTTCCCGTCATCACGATACCGTCTGGAAAAATAGTGAAATGTTGCCCTATATCACTCCATCCATTATTATTAACATGATGGTTTTTCATCCCTCGTTGCAAGTCAAAGTGATTATTATTTTTAAAATGAATATAGCTTGGTGAAAATGTATGGTGTTCTTGAATGAATAAGACTGTCCTAGCTACATTTTGTTGTTTAATCCAATTTTCAAATTCTGAAATCGTTAATGAAGTAAATCCAAATTTTGTTTCCATTATAGTATATTTTAAATTCCCCTAAATATTAAAAGTACTTTAAAATACTGATAATCAATAACAGAAAGCTTGTTTTTTACTGAAACTATTGTAGTATATATTCATAGATTCGCTTTCGCGAAAGCGTACTCAGATTTTAAATATTATATGAGAAATCTATATTTTGAGAAATAAAATTTATCTCTATTATTTTACTGTTTATATATCATTATAAATACTTTAAAAAAATATTTTCAACTTTATAGATATTCTTTTGCAAAAACGAATTCTATATAGCTTTTCTACTTAAACTTAATCAAGTGTAACAACAACTTGATTTTAAACAAATTATTAACTAAATAAATAGTTACAGCTATTGTTTTATTTTTATATTCGAGTGCTATAAAAAGAATTGTTAAATAGTATATTATTATAACCATCATGTATGTATAATTACTATTCACTAAAACACTATAACCATATTTAATGATTAATCATAATGCATATTTTAAGCATTTATGCTTTCTATACATTGTATTTTTTTGGGCTATTCTTTGTACTTCACAAAATCAGCCTTATTTTAAAAATTTTACGGCTATTGATGGCCTCACTAGTAATGAAGTATATGGTATTACTCAAGACACTGAAGGATACTTATGGTTTGCTACTGATAGAGGGTTAACAAGATACGATGGAACTACTTTTAAACGATTTACAATCTCTGATGGTCTTCCCGATAATGTAGTATATAATTTCTTTGAAATGGAAGATGGCACTATCTGGTGTTCAACTTCAAATAATACTATTTTTTATTTTAAAAATGCTTCTGAAGGTTTTCATTTATATCCATATAATCATATTATTAAAAATGCTTGGCCAAAAAATATAGATATAAATAATATTGCCCTAACTGAAAATAACGAATTATTAATCAGTTTTATTGGGATAGATGGGTATTTAAAAATTGATAAATCAGGTGCTATACGGTATAAATTAAAAGAATCTACCCACAAGGAATTTCACCTTCTAAATACACTAAAAGATGCTCCTGATTTTTTATATATAGGTGACTATCAAGATTCAATAAATACTAAATCTACTGAATTCCAACTAACTTACTCTCTTACAAATAATAGTGCTAGTGGTTTTTCTAGAGTAGTAAATTTTCCGAATCAGGCAATAAAAATTTGTTTTTTTAGTACTAGAGCTTTTATAATTCATACAAATACAGGTAAAACAAAAAAGGTACGTATCAAGAAGACAGATAACATTCCTATCATTGCGGGTAAATATGATGAAAACCATTTTTGGGTAGGCTATCAATATGGAGGTGTGCGCATTTTTGATTTACAAGGAACTCAAAAAAACTTCTTATTTAAAGATAAATCTGTAACCAAAATGTATACAGATCATGAAGGTGGTTTATGGGTCTCTACATTAAATGCTGGAGTTTTTTATTCTAAGCAACCATATATAAATCACTACGCGTTTGACAGCTACCCTATAGAATTAACTAAAAATTCTAAAAATCAATTATACGCATCTTTTCATAATGGAGAAATTTTCAAAAAAGAAGATGATTCTTTTTATTTAAATCATAGTTCTAAAGTTAAATTTCCAAATCGCATCCAATATGATAAAAAGAATGACACATTATTAACTAATAGCTATTATTCTACAATTGGTCTTTCTAAGAATAAAACAAATTATATCAAAGGTATTAGCGATGATGAAAAATTCACATTCCCATTTCATAAAAACAGTTTTTTTATAAAGAGAGACTCAACATTTGATAAAATAAATGTCCCTTATCGCATATTTGATATTTCAAAAATGGATTCTACTGTATTCATAGGTACAGATACTGGTTTATTTAAGCATGCAAATGATACCGATACGATACTCCCTGTAAATCACAAACATTCTCAATATCAATATCGCATTTCTGATATTGACTCTAAATATCAAAATCTATATGTTTCTACGATGGGTGCCGGAATTAGCATACAAAAAAAAGATACGCTCTTTTCTATTACTAAAAAAAATGGTTTACTAAGTAACATCTGTACAGAATTATATGTAGAAGATAAATATACTGTTTGGGTAGGTACTAATTTAGGTCTACAACGTGTTACCCTATTTGGAAACAACACGTATAACATCGAAACACTTTCTATACCACAAGGACTTATATGTTCAGAAATTACAGATATTGAAATTATTAAAGATACTATATGGGTAGCATCTAAAGAAGGACTGTTTAGTGTTCCAAAAAAAATAGTCAATCAACTCAATACAAAATTTGAAAAATGGTTTCATATTGACAAAATATTTGTAAATGAAAAACCCATTTCTTTTGAAGACAAATTAATTTTACCACATACAACACATACACTCAAAATTGGTTTTAAATCTATATCCTTCAAAGAAGGAAAAGAAACCCTATATAGATATAAAATTAGGGATTCAGATACCGAATGGAATTATACAAAAAATAATACCATAGAAATATTAAATGCAACTCCAGGTAATTATGATATTGCCATTCAAATAAAAGCAGAAGATAGTACTTGGGGTAACTCAATGCATAAAAATATTATCATCAAACCGCCATTTTGGAAATCTACTTGGTTTCTATTTAGTGTATTTACAATTATATCTATTCTAATATACTTAGCTTTTATATACCGTGTATTAGTATTTAATACAACATACCTTAAAAAAATAGCAATTGCACTTATTCAAAGAATAAAAAGAAATACTGACACAACACTTTATGTAATTATAAAATATGACGGGAAAACTATTAAAATACCTTCAACTGAAATAGGGTATTTTAAATCTTCTAGAAATTATGTTGAAATCTATACTTCTTCAAAAAAATATCTCGTTAGAAAAAAAATAGATGATTTTTATAATGACTTACCTGATTCTTTTGAATATATTAAAATACATCGTTCTTACTATGTTCGTATTAATAAAGTAACTCAGAAAAATAATCATAAAGAAGTAATTGTTTTTGACACTCCCATTCCTGTAAGTAAGACATATGCTGAAAACTTACAACTCTTAAAGTTTTAAATTCATATTTAATATTTAGCTATTATATACAGATAATTTATAAATATCTATAAGTTAAGCTTATAACACAAAGTACGTTTATCCCTTAAACGCTATTTCCGTCCCAAATACACAGTATACGAAATGGAGGATTACTCACAATCCTACATTTTAAAGGGTAAATCAACACATTTTTCTGGGACGAATCAATTTTAATAATTATTGATTATAATTTTAATCTTAAGTTTTAATTAATATACATTCCTTTTATGCACCACAAAAAGTGTATTTAAAATTAAAATAAATTTCTAACCGTATTAAAAAATTTGACAGACTCCTGACTGTCTAAAATGATCAGGCAATTAATTAATTAAAAAAATAAGAATCTATGTTAAAAAACATTTCAACATTAGGAATCATTTTAAATAAAGTAACTCAAAAAGAAATTATTGGAGGTCATACAAATGCATACTGTTGTAGACTAGCATCTACTGGAAATTGCTGTCACCCATCGTGGAGTGCTTGTGGTTTTCCTGGATCTGAAAATTGTGTGAGCGGCTCTTGTTTACTGTAAACATTAAGTATATAGATAGTCAAGGTGTTTTTATAAATGCCTTGACTTATAAAACTTATCTATAAAAATCATGAAAAAAAAACTATTGAGTATCCTATTATTAAGTATCATCTTTTACAGTTGTCAAAAAGAAGATCCGATTAACAATCAGGCTATTCTAGAAAATGAAGCTTTTAATGCATGGTTACATGCAGATCTCAGCCTATTTCTAGATCAAGAAGAAATGAATTATCCTATAGACAACAAACGTTTATATGAACTCTCAACTATTAAAGATGTTACAGATATACAGTTTATGCCTAGTGTTATGGATGGTAAATTCTTGATACGTGTGATGGCTGTAAATAGTAATACAGATATTGTATTAGCAGAAGAACGGCTACATCAAAATAGTGAATTAAAAATAACTTCTTTTAATAAAAATAATTTTGATCAAGGTTCAGAAGTAGCCAATATAAAAAACAACGAAGACGTTCAAAATTCATTTTATGGTGAAACAATTAAATATCTAAGAAGCAAACTATTAACAAATAAAAAAACAGAATCCTTAATAGCAACTAAGACTAATTATAATCAATACTTGATTTTAAATCCAACACTGCATAAGGAAATTCAAGATCATCGATTATCATATAGCCAAGCTACAAATTACTTGAATAATTGGAAACAAAAATCAATAGCTGATATAGAGGAAATAACGCCTATTAATGGGCAACGTATACGGTATATATCATATCCACCTATACTTATACAACATATTGCAACGCTACCTTCAGAATATACAAACATTACTTGGAGGATTGACAAAGAACATAAATTAACTACTGTATTAACCCCAGTTTCTACTAATCGAAATGAACAATTAGAAGTATTTGATGCTGGGAAACAATGCCCTCCATTTTGTCTTCATTGTGATTAAAGTATAAACAAGAAAGGAAAAACAATTAATTATATATGAAAAAAAATAAAGAATCATCCCAAATAAAAAAAATCAATAAAAATATTATGTATCGTATTTCTGGAGGGTTTCAAAGCAATTCAGGCAGAGATTCTGATGTCCTAGTAGAAGGCGGTTCTTTTATTAGATTAAAGGATATTACATGATCAAATTAAAAGCTATAGTTATGAAAAAAAACAGAAGATTATCTAAACTAAAAAAAATAAACAGAAAAGAGTTATCAAAGATACAAGGAGGAAATAGTGGTTCTAGTGGCAGGTATTTACAAAATGGTTCATATAGTAGATTTAAAACATTAACCCTAGGCTCTTAGAAAGATGTAATTATAGAAAAGGGTTTCGTTTTCAAAACTATAGTAATTCAAAAAACACATAAGTCAATGAAAAAAAATAAGAACATATCTCAATTACAACAAATAAATATAAAAACAATGTATACCATACATGGAGGAAATAGAACTAATCAAACGGGAGGTGTGACTGGAAATGGAGGAAGTGCTCCTGGTCAATTAATCAGATTACCTCGTGGTTTTGATTTAAATGGGTTGCCATTTTAAATGATGATAAAAAGAAACTTTACGTCAATATCAATATACCCCCTAAAAACACTTTATAATTATGAAAGAAAAAAAGAAAAAAGGATTACCCTTTAGTAAAAAAACCATTGCTACTCTTACTATATCTACAATGACAAAAATCTTAGGTGGAAATAGTGATTTAGATCCAACTGGACATTCTATTAATTTAGAAAAATGATACTCTTACTACATAATTTCAAAATATAACACCTTATGAAAAAGATTAAAAAATCGCCAAAAACAAAAGAAATAAGCAAAAAGAATTTGCATTCTATATAAGGAAGCAATGACTTCATTAACCCTATAAACAACAATAGGTATATATCTGATAATTAATACGTTAGTCTTAAAATATACTATAATAGTATGAAATCACTGTTTTAATCAAAAGTATTTCTAACACGTACGAAATTTTAGACAGATCCTGAATGTCTCAAAATGATCAGGATTATAAATCATTCAATTAAAAAACACTATTATGACAAAACAACATTTGATTTTTAAATTTCTATTCCTTTTAGGAATATCATTTTTTATTTCTTGCTCAAATGATGCTAATGAAAATTTAGAATTAACACTTGACGAACAAAATCTCATTATTGAAGAAGGAGTCTTAAAATTTCCTTCAGAAGATATATTTACAGAAACATTAAATAACCTTAAAACTCTATCAAATGAAGAATTAAAGAAGTGGATTCTGGAGTTAGGTTTTTTAAATTCTCATTTTTTAGTTCAAGAACGCTATGATCAATTACCTACAGATGAAGATATTTCTTTACAAGAGAAGTTAAATAAAGCAGCTATCTTATATATTCCAGATCCTGTATTTTCTGCAATACTAAATGAAAAAGGCACTTATAAAATAGGTAAAGAATACCATAGAATTACTGAAGATAAAGAATACATATCTGAAGATTATAATTCTATGTTTGATTCTAATAGAGATATAAAATCAAATAATATGTTGGTTTTTGACCTTAAACGCATTTCAGAAACAAATACCCAAAGAGTAAATATTAATGGGCAAACATTATGTGCCAAATACGCACAAAATAATCATACAGGTACTGGTTTTTATGGCGGTAACTATTTTAATAAATTTGTTCCTTACCCAAGTAATAATTCTAATTGTTCTGGAGGGGATTATAGTTTTCACACACAAACATGGTATACGCAATATTCAAATTATTTTAGTGTTGGAACCTGGATTAAAGGAAGAAAATATAAAAGAGGAGGCGCTTTTAGACGTAAAAAATGGAGAGATGATAAAATGACTCATGCCAAAATCAATAATAGTGCAGTAAGTAACACAACTATACATACAGTATACTTTACTCAAAATTTTGTTTATGGACCGGTTATTCAAACGTTCAATATTAACTATGAATATAATGATGAAAATATAGGGCTCAGAAAGGTTGCAATGAGGTTACAGAGCACGCAATAGTCAAGATCACAAATATAAACAGTGATTATTTAACCCGAATTATGCATTAGAAAATTTATTACACCACAAAACCACTGCAAGCACTATCACTACGCTGTATTTTTTACTTTAACCATAGCGATGTTATGCTAAAAGCAAGAAAACACTAATGTTTATTGTCGTTTTGCACTTCATTACGAAGTTCTAATACATAATTCAGGTTTAAACAAATAAGCCCAGATGAAATATTTTCATCGGGCTTATTCCGTATAATAGTAATACTTTCTTTAAATCATTATTTATATATAATTAAATAGTCAGAATTATTTAGCTCCCAATCAACTCGTCATCCAGGTCTTATATTGTATTATTTTATTGATAAGATTACTCTTATATCTGATATATCAATAGTATATGACACTTTCAAAATACGATCATATATTCTTGTTGAAAAGTGTATGCATTTCTTGTAGTTTCTAGCAAGTTTTTTGGAACTTCATCACCTGTGAAATATATCAAAATTTGTTAAACATTCATCTGATTGTTAGTATTTCTGGTATCGCTTTCGCGAAAGCGTTTTACTATAAAATCTCTTGTATTACAGTTAAATTTTAAAAGATTGTTAGTTTTTTATTATCAAAAATTTAAGAAAAAAATACATTTAAGCATTGTTTTTATGTATTTTGCCGATAAAAATATGTGAAATATGATATTATAGCGTGTTTTTTATTTGATAAATTAACTTATTATAAATTGCGCAGATTAATTACAAAAGGTTGATTCTCTACACTTTCCATAAAGTATATAGAATTCACCTTTTTTCATAATTAACTTTATTCTTAAAAAGAAATAAAGAATTTAGCACAAGTAATAAACAATATAAATTGAATATTCGACCCTATAACTATATATAAAACAAGATGGTGTGTACTGAAAATTAATTGAATATACTATATCTGAGTTTTATTTTAATAGTTACATAAATGTACTATTGTACTTCCATATAAATACTTATAAAATTTGCATTACTATATATTAAATCCCTATGTTTTTTATTAATAATTGCTTATATAAATCTACGGTTACCTTCCTTTGTAAAAAGAATATATTATTAGTTCTATTTATTATTAGTAGTGTAAATATTGCATATGCTCAAACAAGAGCTACAATTACGGGTACTATTTCTGATCAATTTGGAGGACTTCCTGGAGCTACTGTTAGTATTGAAGGTACTAATATAATAACTACAACCGATGTAAATGGAGCTTATATGTTTTCGGTTGATGAAGGGACGTATATTATAAATGCAAGTTTTGTAATGTATATAACAGACACTAAAGAAGTATCTGTTAAGGTAGGAGAAACTGCTCAACTCGATTTTTTAATGGAAACAGGTTTTTCTATAGATCAACCTATAAGTCTCGGTACACGAGGAACTCCTATCTCTAGTTTAAATACTTCTTCTCCAGTTGATATTATTACTCCACAAATGCTAGAAAATGCAGCAGGATTAGAGTTAAGTACGGTACTTCACTATCTAGTTCCATCTTTTCATTCTACCCATCAAACTATTGCAGATGGGACCGATCATATAGACCCTGCTACTTTACGTGGATTAGGTCCAGATCAAGTATTAGTCCTTATTAATGGCAAGCGAAGACATAGTAGTTCTTTACTCAATGTAAATGGGACTATAGGAAGAGGGAGTGTAGGAACAGATTTTAATGCAATTCCACTAGCTACAATTGAACGTATTGAAATTCTGAGAGAAGGAGCAACTTCTCAATATGGTTCTGATGCTATCGCTGGAGTAATAAATATTATTCTAAAAAAACAAACTGAAGTTATTGATATAGATAATAGATTACTTATCAATAGTGAAGGAGATGGTTTTGAAAACTATTCTTCAGGGAACTTTGGGCTTAAGTTAGGAGATAATGGTTTTGTAAATGTAACAGCAGAATATCGAAATAGAAATGCAACCAATAGAGCTGGCGATTACACTGGAACTGTGTATACAGATGACCCTATTGAAGATGCGTTATTGATTGAAGAAAATGATTTTTTTGGTCAAACTGGATATGACGATAGACGTGTAATGGAAATAGGCAATGCCGAAACTCAAAACCTCGCTCTCTATTTTAATGGTGAATTTAAAATGTCACCTAATGCTACTATTTATTTACACGGAGGAAGGAACTACAGAGAAGGAAAAGCAAAAGGTTTTTATAGGTTTCCAAAAGATGAAGATCGGGTTGTTTTATCGCTTTTTCCAAACGGTTTTTCTCCAGAAATACTAACCGATATTCAAGATGATGCTGTAGTTATAGGAGTTAAAGGCATAAAAAATGGTTTTAACATTGACTTTAGTCATACCATTGGAAATAACAGAATAGACTACACTATTAATAATTCTAATAATGCTTCCTTAGGAATTGCTTCTCCCCGTACATTCTATTCTGGAGGTTTTGTATATGATCAAAATACAACCAATCTCGATATCTCAAGACAGCTTGATTATTTTAAAGGGATTAATCTAGCATTTGGAGCTGAACTACGTGTTGAAAATTATCAAATCATTGCTGGTGAAGAAGCTTCATATATTGATGGTGGATCAACCTTTATTGATGAAAATGGAATAGAAAGACCTCGTATTCCTGGAGCTCAAGTATTTCCAGGTATACAGCCAGAAAATGAGTTAAGTAGATTTAGAAGTAACACCGCAGGTTATATTGATATAGATGCAAATGCTACAGATCAATTTTTAGTACGTGTAGGTGGTAGATATGAATCTTCAAATGATTTTGGAAGTCAAGGTGTATATAAAATTTCTAGTAGATATAGTCTCAATGATAACGTAAGTTTTAGAGCTGCTTATTCTAAAGGATTCAGAGCTCCTTCATTACATCAAGTATATTTTCAAAATATTAGTTCGCAATTTATAAATAATACCATAGTTCAAGTAGGTACCTTTAATAATGAAAGCGCTGTTGCAAGGGAAGCCTTTGGGATTGATAGACTCAGAGCTGAAACTTCGAGACATATCAGTGCTGGTTTTAATGGAAAATTAAGTAACAAATTCACTTTTAGTTTAGATTATTATCTTATCAATATTAAAGATAGAATTGTACTTTCTGGACGATTTTCAGAAGGATACGAAGACATTTTAGGGCCTTTTAATGTAGGAGCTGCTCAGTTTTTAACAAATGCTATTGACTCTAGAACTTCTGGAATTGATTTTTCAACATTTTACAAGGATCAAATAGGTAGTGGGGTACTTAATGTTTCATTGGCTGGAAATTTTACACAGACAAAAGTAGTGGGGCCTATTAATGTATCACCATCCCTTTTAGGGCAAGAAGACATCTTATTTAATAGAGAAGAGGTTGCTCGTGTAGAAAAGGCACAACCTAATTTTAAAATAAATTCAAATATTTCTTATGAATGGGATAAATACAAGGTGCAATTAGGAAATACCTATTTTGGAGAAGTTACTTTTTTACATCCTGATGATGGTGATCCTAATAACTGGGTTCTTAATAGTTTCACTGGTCTTGTAGAATCTAGAGATCAAGTATTTACTCCAAAAATTATCACAGATACTTCTATAAGCTATCAAGCTAATTCTAACATCATTTTTACATTAGGAGGAAATAATATTTTAAATGTATTTCCTGATAGACATACACATGAAGCAAATACAAGCCAAGGAAGTTTTATCTTTAGTAGACGTGTACAACAATTTGGAGTGAGTGGCTCTAATTTCTTTGCTAAATTATTACTGCGATTATAATGAGACTCAAAAAAATAGTAAGACAAATTTCAGGTCTTGTAAAGATGCTATTTATAGTGCTATTCATTATACAAAGCACAAGCAACTTACAATCTCAAAACACAGAAAACAAACAAGTTGAACGACTACAGCGCACTATTTTTATTTACAATTTTGCACATCAAGTAGTATGGCCAAATGCTAGCGATTTTAAAGAAGTAACTATTGGAGTCTTAGGACCAGATAGAACTTCTATAGATTTACGAGCTATGGCTCAAAAACGAAGTATTGGAGGAAAACCAGTTAAAGTGGTTACCTATACCAAGATGAAAGACTTTGGAGCGATTCAAATATTATATGTAAATAATCGCTTCAATTATGATATCGAGTATATTCTACAATCTATAAAAGGAAAAAACATTCTCTTAATTTCTGAAGATTATGTCTATAATGCTTCTATGATTAATATGGTAAATGTTGGAAAATCATTTGAGTATGAGATTAATGAATCGTTACTCACTACAGAAAATTTTGCTATCGTTCCAACTTTAACTCAAAATGCTGTAAGTTCTGCTCAAAAATGGAAAGCGCTGTTTAAAAATACACAAACACAACTACAAAAGGAACAAGCTATTGTTTTAAATAAAGACAAGGAATTATTGCAAAAAGACACCTTATTAAAAAATCAACAAGACGAGTTAAATACGCAAAGAGATTCCATTAATCAGCAAGAAAAAAGTTTACAAAACAAAGAACGAGATTTTAAAAAACAACTAGACTCCATAGGTATACTAAAGACAATTAATGAGTTACAAGAACAAAAATACGAAGACAAAGTTGTAATAGAGAAGGCATTAGAAAAGCAAATAACAGAGCAATTACAATTTTTAAAAGCTAAGCAAGATCAAATTATAGAGAGTACAGAAAAACTTAAAAAACAAGACTCAATCTTAACTCTAAAGAATAAGGAAATCAGAACTGCAGAAATGACTATAGATTCTCAAAAATCTATAATTACTAATAAAAAGAAAATCAATTACTTGCTTATTATCATAACTGCACTTCTATTATTAGGAGGAATATACTATTTTATAAATTATCGCAAAAAGCAAGAACTTAGTAATACACTTACATTAAAAAATAAAGAAATAAATAAGCAAACAAAGGAACTTTCTTCAAAAAATAATGAGCTAGAACAGTATGCATATATAGCAAGTCACGATCTTAAAGAACCGCTTAATACAATATCTAGTCTTATTATGCTTATTAAAGAAGAATCTGGAGTTACACTCGATTCCACTATTCTACAAAATCTGGAATTTATGGATGAGTCTAGTACACGTATGCGTTCCTTAATAGAAACGTTATTACAACATTCTAGATTAGGAGCAATGAAAGATGTCATGATGATAGATTGTAATATGCTTTTACGTGACGTACAAAAAGACTTAGCTACAATTATTCAAAAGAATAATGCGATATTTCATATTGATGATTTACCTACAGTAAAAGCATCAAAAGTAGAATTGCAATTAGTTTTTCAAAATCTAATAACAAATGCTATTAAATTTAGAAAAAAGGAAGTCAGTCCTATTATTACAATTTCCTCTTCAAAAGAAGTAGATCCTAAATTTCCTGACCAATATCATCATACATTTCAAATTACAGATAATGGTATCGGTATTGCTGAAATACATCAAGAAAAGATTTTTACAATTTTTCAGAGATTACATACAGACGACGTTTATGAAGGTACAGGAATAGGATTAGCATACTAAAAAAATAGTTCAAGCACACGGAGGAAAAATTTCTGTAGAGAGTGAACCAGGTACTGGAAGCACATTTTCCTTTACATTACCTATATCATAAATTATGTTCTGTACTACCCCAACCATCCATCTCTATCTAAACTACGATATTGTATGGCTTCACTAATATGTGTTCCTGTAACCGTTTCACTTCCTGCTAGATCAGCAATAGTACGAGAAACTTTCAAAATACGATCATAAGCTCTTGCAGATAGATTCAAACGTTCCATAGCGG
>CAYYSK010000075.1:0-13862 GCA_964474345.1 uncultured Flavobacteriaceae bacterium | reverse complement strand
TTTCCAAACTGTTAAAGAGGCATACTTTTTGACTGTAAATGACGTATATTTGATAGAGAGAAATTATGGGAATAATAAAACGCACAAATAAGAAATTTGATTATACACCTCGCTATTATAAAAATGATAAAGAGGGTAGTCCATATAAGATTGAAGGCAAATTTGATGAGTATAGAACTACGTTAAATGTATCTCGTGGCCTTAAGGGTAAATTCCACACAGCTTGGGATGAATTTCAAGAGTCACGTAAAAATGGTTACAATAAAACAATACTTATTATTGTAGCGATACTCGTTTTTATATTTTTATGGATTATAGACTTTGATTTATCCATATTTAGCTAGATATAGACTAGATGACAGACATTATTAAGCTTTTACCGGATCACGTAGCAAACCAAATAGCTGCAGGTGAAGTTGTACAACGACCAGCTTCTGTCGTAAAAGAATTATTAGAAAATGCAATAGATGCTGGTGCTAGATCTATTAAACTTATTGTAAAAGATGCTGGAAAAACACTTATTCATATCATAGATGATGGAAAAGGAATGAGTGAAACGGATGCTAGAATGAGTTTTGAACGTCATGCTACATCTAAAATTACTTCTGCTGATGACCTTTTTAATCTCAATACAAAAGGTTTTAGAGGAGAAGCACTTGCTTCTATAGCAGCAGTTGCACATGTAGACCTTAAAACGCGCCCTGAACAAAATGAAGTGGGAACTCATATAGAGATAGAAGGAAGTAAAATTATAGCACAAGAAGTATGTGCAACTCCAAAAGGAACATCTCTTGCTGTAAAAAATCTTTTTTTTAATATACCTGCACGTCGTAATTTCTTAAAATCTAATAATGTAGAACTTCGACATATTATTGATGAGTTTCAAAGAGTAGCCTTAGCACATCCGCAAATTGTATTTGCAATGTACCATAATGATGGAGAAGTGTTTCAACTTCCCGCAGGAAATTTGAAACAACGTATTATTGGTATTTTTGGAGGCAAAACAAATGAAAAATTAGTTCCTGTAGCTGAAGAGACAGATATTGTAACAATTCAAGGTTTTGTTGTAAAGCCTGAATTTTCTAAAAAAACACGCGGAGAACAGTTCTTTTTTGTAAATGATCGATTTATTAAGAACCCATACCTTAATCATGCAGTAAGTGCAGCTTTTGAAGGATTATTGCCAAATAGAACTAGAGCTAGTTATTTTTTATACCTAATTGTTGATCCTAGTACAATTGATATTAATATACACCCTACAAAAACAGAAATAAAATTTGATGATGAGCATGCATTGTATGCTATATTACGTAGTACTATAAAGCATAGTTTAGGACAATTTAATATTGCTCCCATATTAGATTTTGATAGGGATGCAAATTTAGATACTCCTTATGCATATAAGGATAAACATGCACATACTCCTAAGGTAGAGGTTGATCGTACATTTAATCCTTTTGATACAGTATCACCTCCAAAAAAAGAAGCAACATTACCTTCCTATGAAAAACAAAATGTAGAAGGGTGGGAGCAGCTATATGAAGGTTTAAAAACACCAACAATTCAAGCAACGAGTAATGTAACTTATGAAAGTGAAGAAGTTACAGGAGATTTATTTCGTAAAGAATCTGAAACCGCTTTCGCGAAAGCAGAATCAACAACCTATCAATTACATAATAAGTATATTATTAGTACCATTAAAAGTGGTATGGTAGTGATAGATCAACATAGGGCGCACCAACGTGTATTATATGAAGAATTGCTACGTAATATTACAGTAAAGGAATCTGTGAGTCAGCAATTATTATTTCCGTTAGTCTTAAGTTATACGCCCACTGAATTGGGATTACTTGTACAATTGAAAGAAGGATTAGAAAATACAGGTTTTGTATTTGGAAAAATGGCAGAGGAAACACTAGAGATTATGGGAATTCCTACCTCTTTACCCGAAGCAGAAGTTCCTATTGTAATAGAGCAATTATTAAGTGATTTGGAAAATGAAGTGCCAGATGCAGGATTTAGTCAGACAGATACGCTAGCAAAAAGTATGGCAAAAAGTATGGCTGTAAAAGCTGGAGAAACACTCGATGAAACTTCTAGAGAACATTTAGTAAATAGCTTGTTTGCTTGTAAAGAGCCTACTATCTCGCCTAGCAATCGCATTACATTTATTACCATGGGAGCTGAAGAATTAGATCGAAAATTTAAGTAAATAAAAGATGGGTAAAATAACAGAAACAGTTAAAATACTTCTTATAGTAAATGTGATTTTCTATCTAGGATCATTGCTTATAATAAAGGTTGATCCTTCTATGCAATTATTTGCATTGTGGTTTATAGAGCACCCTAATTTTCAATTTTGGCAACCGCTTACCCATATGTTTATGCATGACCTAGGTAGTCCAATGCATATATTATTTAACATGTATGCTTTATGGGCATTTGGAGGTCCTATAGAAAATATATTGGGACAAAAGAAATTTTTGTTTTTTTATTTTTCAGCAGGATTAGGCGCAGCTTTGATACACACACTTGTTAATTATTATCATTTTCAATCAGGATATCAAATGTTAATCGATGTAGGTTTTAGTTCGCAAGAAATTGCTGATTTACTTAAACAAACAGTGCAACCTGGAAGTTATATGCAATCTGAAAAAATACCAATAGAGGTACATCAAGAACTTTTTGGATCTTATAACGTTCCAGCTGTAGGAGCTTCTGGCGCAATTTATGGAGTATTAGTAGCGTTTGGAATGATGTTCCCTAATGCAGCATTAGGATTAATGTTTATACCGATTCCTATTAAGGCAAAATATTTTATCCCAGCATTAATATTAATAGATTTATTTTCTGGAGTAACAGGTTTTTCTATTTTCGGAGCAAATATTGCAAATTGGGCACATTTAGGAGGTGCATTATTTGGTTTTATAATGATGTATTACTGGAAAAAAAATAGTTTTAACGATAAACGCTGGTATTAATTATGGCGGCAAATTCATTTTCTTCTCAATTTAAAACAGCAAATATTGCAGTTAAACTCATTGTAATAAATAGCGCTGTTTTTATAATTTTAAATATAATTCCTACACTATTTGGAGGGCAATTTTCTTTTTTACCTTGGCTAATGTTACCAGATAACTTTTCAGAGTTTCTAACACAACCTTGGACACTTATAACGTATGCATTTTTACATGCTGGGGTATGGCATATTTTATTTAATATGTACTTTTTATATATCTTTTCAAGGTTTATACTCAATTTATTTACAGAAAAACGATTGCTTACTATATACCTATTAGGAGGAATAGCTGGAGGAGTATTGTATTTAATCTCGTATACTATTTTCCCAGAATTAATTTCAGGTGGGAGAGGAAGATTATTAGGCGCTTCAGCTGCAGTGATGGCTTTAATTGTATTTATAGCAACATATACGCCTAATACAGGGATTCGATTCTTTGTTTTTGATTTTAAATTATGGCAGATTGCAGCATTTTATGTTATAAGTGATTTAATAAGAGTTAGTTTAGGGAATACTAATACAGGAGGACTTATATCACACCTTGGAGGAGCAGCGTTTGGATATGTGTATGCAATGCAACTTGCAAAAGGCAATGATATTGGAGTGTGGTTTGAAAAAATCATGGATACTATTGCAAGTTGGTTTTCTAAAAAACCAAGAGCTCAAAAAGCAAATATGAGAACGGTACATCGCTCTTCAAAAAAAACAACTCCTAAAAGTACGAAAACAACAAAAAGCTCCGTTTCAAAGAGTAGTCAACAACAGCAAATAGATGCCATTCTAGACAAAATAAGTAAGAGTGGATATGATAGTCTTTCAAAAGCAGAGAAAGACTTTTTATTTAAAGCTGGAAAAGATAATTAATGAAGGGACTGTCTTTTTTTGGAAAAGTTGTTTTTTTTATAAATAGCGTTTTTGCTATCCTTTTAGCTTTAGGATACGCATTACCGTATATTCCACCTCATATATTTCCAAGACTTTCTGTTTTAAGCTTAATACTTCCTGTTTTAATAATTATAAATATATTTTTCCTTATATATTGGATATTACGCGCAAAAAAACAATTGTTTCTTTCTGCTTTTGTACTTATTATTGGAATAAGTCATATAAGTGCGTTATATCATTTTGGTTCTAATGCTATAGATACAAAGGGATTAAAATTAATGAGTTATAATGTACGTTCTTTCAATATACATGGTTGGTCAAAACAAAAAAATATAGGAGATCGTATTTTAGAATTTATATCTGAAAAAAAACCAGATATTGTTTGCTTACAAGAGTACTATCCAAAGTATACGTTACCTTTAGATCAATATCCCCATCAATACAGAAAGATGAGTGAAGTCTCCAAATCTTTTGGGCAAATTATATATTCAAAATACCCCATTGTTCGAACAGGTGCCTTAGACTTTAAAGGAACGGGAAATAATGTGATTTACGCAGATGTCGTAATACGTGAAGATACAATACGAGTTTATAATGTTCACTTTCAATCATTACGGATGTCTCCTAAATTTAATACTCTCAAAGAAGAAGATTCAAAACGATTATTAGGAAGAATGGGAGAAGCGTTTAAAAAACAGGAAACACAAGTAATGCAATTTCTTGAGAGTGAAAAAACGTCTCCATACCCAGTTATTGTAGCTGGGGATTTTAATAATAGTGCGACCTCATATATGTATCGAAAAATAAGAGGAGAAAAAATAGATGCCTTCGAAAAAGCTGGATCAGGAACAGGACGTACATTTACCTTTGATTTTGTTCCTCTGCGTATAGATTTTGTTCTTACAGATCCTAAGTTTGAAATTTTAACATTTGAAAATCATACTATTAAATTATCAGATCACTATCCTATAGAAACTATTATAAGTAAGGATTTTAAATTCTAAATAGTACTTGATTGTTCTTACATAACTTTTGATAAGTCTACATTTTCCAGATAAATAAGAGCATTTGGGCCTTCATTGAATAATAGGTCTAAAATAGAGATATTTGGTAAATACCCATGCTTATCATGAAATAACTGATGATATTTAGGAAGTTCATAATCAGGTTCTTTTTTTGATGTAATGAGAGTACGCAAATCTATAATGGGCTCTTTAGGCTTCCTAAAATACTCTTCTGTATATGTAATCTCTTTATCTAATTGTAAACATTCCATAATAATCTCATGAAAGGCTAAATTAAAATCAATAAGCTTATCATATGTATTAGCATATAAAGGTTCAAGAGTATCCTCATAGTACTCAAAAAATGGAGATGTTTGATAAGCCACTTTTAGAGATCTCCAATGATCTCTTTGCCAATGGAATTTATTTTCTAATCGTACATTAAAATAGAGTTGATGGCCTTCAGGATTACGGCTATGTTTTATGGGTATTGTTAATTGTAAAACCCCACTAGCAGTTGCAATTTTTGTTCGAGTACGATAGGATTGTTTTTGATAATTATCAAGTGCTTCGAATATAACATGCTCGGCTTGAACGATACAAGCATAATGAATAACAGGAATACAGTATCCAGGATGTATTAGAATTGTTTTCAAAATTAATGTACGTTTATTACTTTACCTATGTAATTGCCTTTATCTATTAACCCAATAAACCTTGAATCCATAGCATTGTCTCTATTGTCTCCCAAAACAAAAAACTTATTTTTTGGAATTATTAAAGGCCCAAAATTATAAGAATTCCATTCTTTCGAAAACGATTCATGAACCTTGTTAGGGTTAATATTACTTAGTTTAATAGTATTTTCTGAAATAGATTTTACAGTCTTATCTTCTAAAAAAATAATAATAGAATCATTTGATATTTGATAATAGTCATTGTTATTTTGTAATAAACCTAATTCTTTTAAAGTACTCATATGCATTTTATATGAATGTTTAGTGCGTATAGTTTTATCTATGTTTGTATTATTTATAAAAGTAGTACCATTAATTATAGAAAGAGTATCTTTTTCTTTAGCTACCATTCTAGAAACATACTTTGTTAAACCTGTATTTTTATCAATTCTTTCAAAAACAATAAAATCATTGTTCTTTACTAGTGCAAGATTTGAAATAAATATATAATCTCCAGGTTCCAATGTTGGAGACGAAGAAGTACTAGGAATTTTATAAATCTTTAAATACCCTTTAAAACCTATATATCGATATGTAATAAACAAGCAAAAAATAGTAAGTGCTATACCAAGAAGTATTTTCTTTTTTTTACTCATATACCATATTAGTCTACGCTTTTGTCTCTTTCTTTTTCTTTCTAAAGAAGTTAAAACCAAAATACAATAATAATAACCCTAAGAAATGGTATCGATAACTTGTTAATTCACCATCACCTCCCACAGTAGTAAAGACACGATCCCAACGGATACGATTAAGAAATCCTTTTTTATTAGCGTCAAGACTGAACCAAACAAAAACTGGTTTTCCAACCACATGATTGTATGGAACATATCCCCATGTTCTTGCATCTTGAGAGTTATCACGATTATCCCCCATTAACCAATAGTAATCTTGTTTAAAGGTATATTCTGTAATAGGACTACCATTTAAAATAACTTGTGTTCCATCTATAGCTATAGTATTATCTATACCCATTTCATAACCTTCATATACTTCAATAATACGTTTGTAAAAAGCAATGGTTTCTGGAGTGATTGATACAGTTTTTCCTTCTTCTGGGATATAGATGGGGCCAAAATGGCTATTGTTTTGAATTATTTTACCATCATTTGGAAATATATCTTTAGGACTGGCAAATTTGCCGTAATACTTTTGTAACTCTCCTTTTGGAGTTATAGACCTTCTAATATTTGATACATTTGGATGGTTTTTAATTCTTTCTGCCGCTTGTTTTGTTATAGCACCAATCTTGAATTCATTAGTTTCTTGATTGTATTCAGTAGTCCCATCTGTAATTCCATATTTTTTATAAAGCTGTTCTTCACTAAACCTTAATTTATTGTCTTTAAATGTAACCCAATATGCGAATTGAATTTTTGCTCTATCTGGAAGCTGATTACGTTCTCCATTAATATATACATATCCATCACGTACTTCTAATGAATCTCCTGGTAAACCAACACAACGTTTTACATAATTAGATTTTTTATCTACAGGTTTGCGAACACTCCCATACATATGGCTAGGCCTAATATCAATAAGAGTATCTACAGGCCAACTGAAAACAACAATATCATTACGCTTTATATTTTGAAAACCGGGTAATCTAAAATAGGGTAGTTGGGGAGATGAAGAATAACTTTTTACATGAGCTACAGGAATAGAATCATGTAACATAGGTGTAGCTATTGTTGTAATAGGGGTTCTTGCTCCGTAATGAAACTTGCTTACAAACAGGTAATCTCCTACAAGTAATGTTTTTTCAAGAGACGAAGATGGAATTGTAAATGGTTGCATAAAGTAGGTATGTACAATCGTAGCGGCAACCACCGCAAATAAAATAGAACTTACCCATTCTCCACTACTACTTTTAGGCGCTAGACTTCTGTCTTTAATATGTGGAGTATCTGTAGCATAGTTAATATAAAATAAATAAAGACCGCATGTCAATACAACAAGGGCAGTATCTTTATAGGTGTTAAAACCATAACTTCTTGCCGTTTCTGTCCATACAACAGGAAACATAATTAGATTAACTATAGGAACAAAGAGTAAGATCGTCCACCACCATGGACGATTGATAATCTTCATAAGAACTACTGCATTATATACAGGTACTGCTGCTTCCCAAGCTTGCCTTCCTGCACGAACGTATAATTTCCAAGTACCCAAAAAATGAATTGCTTGAACTGCTAGAAAGAAAATAAACCACTGTGTAATTGTCATTATATATTGTATTTATGAGTAGTTAGTATTTTAGTATTAAGTAGTGTTACGTAATTAAGAAATATTTAATACATCAGCCATTGAAAATACTCCTTTTTTATCAGCAAGCCATAAAGCAGCTACAACAGCTCCTTGTGCAAATCCTTGTCTAGAATGTGCTTCATGATATATTTGCAATGTATCTATTTCATTTTTATAAGTAACAACATGAGTCCCAGGAACCATTCCTTTTCTTTTTGAAATAATAGGAATTGTATTTTTTTCTGGATTATTTTGAATAGATGTATCAATACCTTTCCATTGTGTATAATTACCAGCATCTATAATTCCTTCGGCAAGTGTAATAGCAGTACCGCTTGGAGCATCTAATTTTTGCGTATGATGAATTTCTTCCATATGTACATCATAATTTGAATGCGGAGCCATAAATTGGGCTAACTTTTTATTAATCTCAAAAAAGATATTGACACCAATGCTAAAATTTGATGCATATAAAAAACTACCGCCTTTTTCATTACATAAAGCAACCATAGTATCATAATGATCTAACCATCCTGTTGTACCTGATAGTATAGGGATCCCTTCATTAAGACACATAGTAATATGAGACACTGCCACATTTGGTAAACTAAAATCTATAGCAACATCAACACCGTCTAAACTAAAAGTCGACGTATCGTCTTTTTTTAATACAATTTGATGTCCTTGAGAAATAGCAATTTTTTCAATTGCTTTTCCCATTTTTCCGTATCCTAAAAGCGCAATCTTCATTAATCTATATGGTAAGTTAATTTAAATCCATATCTAAATGCTTGTCCTAAATCATCAGTATGGATATCTGGAGCAAATGTCAAATCATCACTTACATTATATTGAGATAAGTGGGCATCTACATTTGCTTCTAAAATTTGCAGTACATACATACCGGCTGTAATTAATATAGCAAGTTCTTTACGTCTTCTAAAAAAATCTTGAGCATCTATTAAGCCATCATCTGTAAAAGTTTCCACAGCTTCACCATCTTCATTAATTACTGTGAATTCATCGATACGACCTGCGAGCCTGTCTTTAAATGCGTTTCTAAAACGTTTAAACTCTTTGTCATTATCAATGGCAAAAAAAACACCAGTTCCTAAGGCTCCATAGACTATAGGGAGTTTCCAATAATCTTTGTTATATGCTTGTCCTAATCCTGGTAATGTAGCTGCGTAAAATGCTGCTTTTGATGGTCGTAATGGGTCAATAGCTTCTTGAGTTTTTAATGTAGAAATCGTTTCTTCATTAACAATAATGTCATCGTCTGATTGCGCTTTCGCGAAAGCATATATCAGTATAAAACCTATAACAAGTATGCTTTTTTTATGTAGCACTTTGAATCAATTTCTGTATACGATTAAAATCCTCTTCAGAAGAGAAAGGAATCGTAATTTTACCTCTCCCGTTTTTTGAAACTTTTACATCAACTTTTGCTCCAAAGTAATTTGCAAAATTTTTAGTTCCATATTTTATAAATTCAGGTGTCTCATCTTCTTTTGGAAGTTGAACTTCAGAAGTATTGTGATAATTTTTAACTAGAGCTTCCGTTTGACGAACAGATAATTTATCAGCGATGATTTTTTCATAAATATCTAATTGGTCACCTGTGTTTTCTATATTGATTAATGCACGACCATGTCCCATAGATAAAAACCCATCACGCATTCCAGTTTGTACTATAGGATCAAGTTTCAATAAACGTAAGTAATTTGCAATCGTAGATCTATTTTTTCCTACACGCTCACTCATTTGTTCTTGAGTTAAGCTGATTTCATCAATCAAACGTTGGTAAGAAAGTGCGATTTCTATAGGATCAAGATCTTGACGTTGTATATTTTCTACAAGAGCCATCTCTAGACTCTCTTGGTCATTGGCAATACGTATATATGCAGGTATAGTTGTATTACCTACAAGCTTAGAAGCTCTAAAACGTCGTTCTCCAGATACTAATTGATATTTATTAAAACTTAATTTACGTACTGTAATAGGCTGTATAACGCCTAATTCACGTATAGAAGATGCCAATTCTCGTAGCATTTCTTCATTAAAACTAGTACGAGGTTGAAAAGGATTGACTTCAATATCTTTGAGATCTAACTCAACAATATTACCCACAACCTTGTCAGCATTTTTATCATCTACACTCTTAATATCATTTTCAGGATCTTTCAATAAAGCTGAAAGTCCACGCCCAAGTGCTTGTTTTTTTGTCGCTTTAGCCATATAATTAGCTATTGTTTTTAGTAACGAGTTCTTGTCCTAAACTCAAATAATTTGTAGCTCCTTTACTTCCTGCATCATAATTAATAATACTTTCTCCATAACTAGGAGCCTCACTTAACTTTACATTACGTTGTATAATGGTCTTAAATACCATCTCACTAAAATGTTTTTGTACTTCTTCTACTACTTGATTAGATAATCGTAAACGAGAATCGTACATAGTTAATAAAAGTCCTTCTATATCTAAGTCTGCATTATGAATTTTTTGCACACTTTTAATAGTATTTAACAATTTCCCAAGTCCTTCCAGTGCAAAATACTCACATTGTATAGGAATAATGACCGAATCAGAAGCCGTAAGTGCATTTAGAGTTAGTAAACCTAACGAAGGGGCACAATCTATTAAAATATAATCGTATTGATCTCTTAAATGACCAATAGCTTTCTGCATCATATATTCTCTTTTGTCTTTATCGACAAGCTCAATCTCTATTGCTACTAGATCAATATGAGCAGGGATCAAATCTAAATTTGGAGAACTTGTATTAATAATAGCTTCATCGGCAGCATTAGTATGCTCTAGAAGTTGGTATGTGCCTATTTCAACACTATCTACATCAATACCTAATCCTGATGTAGCATTAGCTTGAGGATCAGCATCTATAAGTAATACTTTTTTCTCCAGTACTCCTAATGAAGCAGCTAGATTTACAGAAGTCGTGGTTTTACCAACACCTCCTTTTTGATTTGCAATAGCAATTATTTTGCCCATATAGATTTGAGGAAATTTAAAAAGTAAAAATACAATTTATAATGAGTAAATAAAATGCTTTCAAATATAAAAGACCATTCCTAGGAATGGTCTTTTATATTTTCTACGAATCAATTGACCTTTAAAAATAATAATTAAAGCTTAATGTGAAGTTTTGATTGTTAACTACAAGAGGTATAACTGTATCATTTACAGGAAATGATAAGTCATTTTCATATTCAGAAAAGTATGACAATGTTAGTCCAACATGTTTTTTATTAGCTAATTGTAAACGTGCTCCTATTTTTGGAACAACAATGGTATTTCCTCCTGTAATGTCAAAGGAAAAACCTCTTACCTCTCCATCAAAAGAATCAGATGTTACTCCAGCACTAACACCAATAAATGGTTTTATTTTCCCTGTTTTATTGAATAAATATTCAAAACCTATGGAGGCTCTAAAGCTATTAACTCTAAAACTTGTTGAATCTATGTTATTATCAAAGTCTTTTTCACCAGAAAAACTAGCACTTCCTTCTAATGTCACAAATAAGTTACCTTGAATTTTCCCAAAAAAACTTGGAGAAGTAATAACTCCTATTTGTAATTGCCCAGACGCTAAACTCTCAGTATTATTATTGTCAAAAAAACTTACATTATTGAGTCCTCCGCCTATTCCGGCATAAAAACTAGCTTGATCTGTATTGTGATTGTTTGCATTGTTAATTTCTTTTTCAGTAGGAGTAAAAGTTCCATAAGAACAAGAATTATATGTAGTAACAATTTTTCGAAGCACAGTTTCATTAAAGTTGTCTTCATTGTTCAGTAGATCCCTTATACTATTACAATCTTCAAAAATAACAGCAAGTATACCTGGGGTTTTACTAGAATCTACATTGGTGTCAATGATCGCATTTTTTCCATTTTCTACAGTAACAAAATATTGAGAAGTATTTATTTTATATAAATTTCCTTTTCCTGAAACTATGTTTGATGCATAATATATCGTTCCGTCAAGTTCTTTTTTTGTTAATGATGTATTGCCTAATGTAATTGACTGTACTTGATTAAAAGAATAAGTGTTTGCTTTTAAATCTTTTTTAAATGAGATTTTTTTTGATTGATAATCTATCAATACACGACCTTTTGTGATCTTATTTGTATTGGTTGTAATTGTTCCTCTAGAATAATTTTGAGCTATAGCAGTAGTCGCTATTAACATCAATGAGAAGGTGAAAAGTAGTATCTTTTTTTTCATAATAATAATTTTTGTAGAATCTCATCAAAAAATATGCTTTTAAGTCGAAGTTAAAATGAATTGCTTACTAAAGCAAGACAAGGGTAATTGCAGTTTAAGCAATTACCCTTGTCTTTATATATAGTTAAAGAAACTATTCTTAATTCCCTTGTAATACAATATTGTCGATTGCAAACTCATCTCTAGAACCACTACCAGAAACGTCATTACCTTCAAAACGAATATAGATAAACGCTCCGCTAGCAACAGCTGCGCTAAAGCTTTCAGATCTATTTACTTCCACAAAGCCTAATGCGTCAGCAGCTACTGGAGATGTGTAATCTAATGAAGCGACTGGTGTATACGTCATATTATCTGTAGAGTAAGAAAAATTTAAACTATTTGATCTACCCTGATCGTTATTTACATAGATATCATAGTTTATCATAAAATTACTTAAAGCAGCTCCAGTAGTATTTTCTATTCTAAAATCAAATTCTCCAGGTGTAAAATCACTAGCTATAGGCTGTATTCCTAAGGTTATATTTCCAGCAGCATCTACATCAAATGCATAAACACCTCCTGTACCTACTCCTCCTTCTAGATCAGAACCTCTAGCAAAATCTCCAGTAGTTTGGGTTCCTCCAAAACTTAGAGAACCATCAGATAAGCCATTTACTATAATAATATCAGAATCAAGTTGACCTGCAGCTGGCATAGGTGCAAATCCTGTCCCAGTAAATGTTTGGAAGTCTTCTGAGTATAACGTCATTAAAGGCTCCATACATGATACATCACTAACAAAAGTTCCACTTAAAGTACCTACTAAAGGAGAATTCCAAGCCCAAGTACCTGAAACTCCAGAACAATCATTAGGTCCAGTAGACTCATTATTAAATGTGTGTGTTCCGGTCCAAGTAACATCACCGTCTCCTGCAGTGTACCCTACAGTAGTCATTCCATCACCACTAGTTATATCACAAGTAGTTTCAACTCCAGAAGCTATACAATTGTCTTGAATACCTATACCATTATAAGCAGTCATTCCTAATGTTGTTTGTGTTGTGATAGCGCTGTTGCCATCTGCAGTTACAAACATGAAGTTAAAAGTCTGTGTCATAGAGTTATTTACAGGGCCTGCACAAACTGTACATAAATAAGTTCCTGTTATAGGTGTTACAGGACTTCTTACTGTATTTTGCGCGACAAGTAAAGAACTTTCTGCCCCTCTAAATACTACAGTATTTGCTTCTAATGTTTCGCCCTCATCTCCAGTAGTCATTATAAAAGATAGTTCATTTGATGTAAATGCAATTTCTTTTGTATTGCCAAGATCAGAAACTTGATCTGTAAAAATACTTATAATTTCGCCAGTAGATAATGTTAAATCTGCAGTTGCAGTAAGACCATCTTGAGAAAGAACTACATCAAGAGTACCTCTATTTTCTCCATTTACTGTAGTAAATATCCCTTTGTAATTTTCAATTTCAAGATTAGCAACTTCTACACCGCTATCTATACTTTCATCAGTACTACAAGCTATCATTATAATAGCAAACATAAAATAAGATAATATCTTCTTCATAATTAATTAATTGTTATTTATATAGTTACGGCAAAAATAAGTCGAATTATCTATACTATATATTATAATAATATTAATTATGTATTCAGAATGCCCTACTATTTAACCCGAATTATGCATTAGAAAATCTATTACATCACAAAACCACTGCAAACACTA
>CAYYSK010000074.1:0-13944 GCA_964474345.1 uncultured Flavobacteriaceae bacterium | reverse complement strand
AAAATACAAAATAAAATAAGACGGTAACGAAAGAATTTGATCTTGATATTTACTAATTGTCATTGCTAACGATATGAAGTATAATGTAATAATAACTCCTAAACTTATATATAAGAAATTGATTGACGTTAAATCACTATAAACAATAAAGAAACACAGTATTAATACAAGGATGCTTAAAAAGTTTTTAAAAGTGAGTTTTCTATAAAGATAAATATTCATTACCCTTTGAATATTTAATAAATACCCAATGATTTTATCGATTAATGTTCTTAAGACTTCAAAAATAGTATACCCTATAAGTATCTTAACATATAGATCAGGAGAAGTTGTATAATTTTCTCCTATACTGATGGCATACCATAAAAAAAGGAATAGTGATATTAAAACAACTTGATGTATAGATAATAATATAGTAGACGGGTGTAAGAACCCTTTTCCTTTGGAGCGAGTGGGTGTATATTTATTGGGTCCTAAAAATGGAATTAAATTTTGAAATCGTTGTGCATAAAAAAATCTGACCACAGTTATCAATGCAAATGATAGGATAAGAAGTAGTGTTATCCAGTCTTTGTTAATGATTGTTTTTAAGGTGGTTTCCAAATAGAGTTGTTTAAGATGCGTTAAAAATACCATAAATTAAATGTAAAAGCCATCAACTTGATATTTTCTACACCTAGAAAATAAGTACATTTGCCGAAAGCAATAGGAATGGCAAACGCTTTAGTAGTAATACCTACATATAACGAAATTGAAAATATAGAAAGACTAGTGCGTAATATTTTTACGTTACAACGTGCTTTTCATATTCTTGTCGTAGATGATGGGTCACCAGATGGTACTGCTCAAAAGATAAAAGAGTTGCAAGTAGATTATGATGAACGTTTATTTATTGTAGAACGCGAAAAAAAATTGGGATTGGGAACTGCTTATATAGCAGGATTTAAATGGGCATTAGAAAAAGAATATGAATATATTTTTGAAATGGATGCTGATTTTTCACATAATCCTAATGATTTGATACGTTTGTATAATGCTTGTGCAAAAGATAATGCTGCAGTGGCTATAGGATCTAGGTATGTGACAGGAGTTAATGTTGTAAATTGGCCTATGGGTAGAGTATTACTTTCTTGGGGAGCTTCAAAATATGTGCGATTAGTAACCGGAATGGACATACATGATACTACTGCAGGTTTTATTTGTTACAAAAAAGAAGTACTTGAGACCATAGATTTAAATAAAATTCGTTTTGTAGGATATGCATTTCAAATAGAGATGAAGTATAAAGCGTATATTAAGAAATTTGCTATCGTAGAAATTCCTGTTGTTTTTACAGATAGAACTAAGGGGCAAAGTAAAATGAGTAAAGGGATTATTTCAGAAGCTGTTTTTGGAGTGATACGATTGCGATTAAATCATCTTTTTAAGGGGAAACACTAACTATGGAAAAAATATTAATAAAAGATGTACACATAGTAAATGAGGGTAGCATTGTACATGGAGACATCCTCATACATCAAGGAATTATTGAAGAAATAGGAGAAAGTATAAGTGCAAAATCTTCTGATGTACATGTTTTTGATGCAGAAGGAAAATATTTATTACCTGGAGTTATCGATGACCAAGTACATTTCAGAGAGCCAGGACTTACACATAAAGCAACTATACATAGCGAATCTAAAGCAGCTGTTGCTGGAGGGATTACTTCTTTTATAGAAATGCCAAATACAAACCCACAAACTACTACTATTGAAAAATTGGAAGAAAAATTTGCCATTGCTGGTGAGACTTCTCATGCCAATTACTCTTTTATGTTTGGAGGGACTAACGATAACCTAGATGAGGTTTTAAAGGTAGATAAGAAGAGAGTCGCAGGATTAAAGCTGTTTTTAGGAAGCTCTACAGGAAATATGTTAGTTGATGATGAGCAAGTTTTAGAAAAAATATTTTCTTCTACAGATTTATTGATTTCTGTGCACTGTGAAGACGAAGAGACTATAAAAAACAATCTCGCTATCTATAAAGAACGTTATGGAGATGATATTCCTATAAGTTTGCATCCTGTTATTCGTAGTGAAGAAGCTTGTTATATATCGTCGTCTAGAGCTATTGAATTGGCAAAAAAGACAGGAGCTAGACTTCATGTATTCCATATATCTACAGGAAAAGAAACAGAATTGTTTGACAATAAAATTCCGTTAGAAGAAAAGAAAATTACAGCAGAAGTTTGTATACATCATTTATGGTTTTCAAATGAAGATTATGAAGAAAAAGGAACTTTTATTAAATGGAATCCAGCAGTTAAAACACCTACAGATAGAGAGACTTTATTTCAAGCGTTGTTGGATGATAAATTAGATGTAATAGCGACAGACCATGCGCCACATACGATAGATGAAAAAAGTCAAATGTATACCAAAGCACCTAGTGGAGGTCCTCTTGTGCAGCATGCATTACCAGCAATGTTAGAATTTTATCATCAAGGACGTATCTCTTTAGAGAAGATTGTTGAAAAAATGTGTCATAATCCTGCTATTTTGTTTCAAGTAGAAGGTCGTGGTTATATCCGAGAAGGATATAAGGCAGATTTAGTTTTGGTTGACTTAAATGCGCCTTGGACAGTGCAAAAGGAAAATATATTGTATAAATGTGGATGGTCTCCGTTTGAGGGAACAACATTTAAATCTCGTATCACACATACCTTTGTAAATGGAAGATTAGCCTATAAGAATTTTAAGGTATATGATGACATGTTTGGAGAACGATTAACTTTTGAACGATAATGAGACAGGTTATATATGTATTTCTTATTTTTCTGATAGTAGCTTGTCAAGAGATTCAATCTGTAGAAAAACCTGCAAACTTTATTGAAAAAGAAAGAATGCAGGAGATTATTTATGATATTGCTATTGTCAATGGAGCGAGAGGGTATAATTTGCAAACACTTAGTAAGTATGGCGTAAATCCAGAAACATATATTTTTAATAAACATAGTATTGATAGCTTGCAATTTGCAGAAAATATAGCTTATTATTCTTCGGATATAGAAGAGTATAAAGAAATGTATGAAGAAATTCAAGATCGCGTAGAAGGAGAATTTACATATTATGATTCTATAGCAAAAGCAGAAAAGAAGATTAAAGACTCTATACGTGCAGAGAGAGCAAAGCAATTAAAAAGAGAAAAGGATAGTCTAAAAGCAATAGGAAAAGATAAAGTAAAAGATACAAAAGAACGTAAAAAATTGAAAGTTTCTTTACCTATTAAGCAAGTTAAAGAAATCGTTATTGATTCTTTGTAAGAGCAATATGTAATTTAATTCTTTTTAATGTTTCTTCAATAGGTATAGGGATATATGATAATTGCTTTCTTGCTTTGGCATCACTATAATATTTTATTTCTTGTATAGAAGAAGCGCTTATACGTGTAATTTTTCTTTTACGAGTAAAAAAACTTAATAGTAAATCACCTGCGATAAGTATTTGTAAAAGCCCTTTAGAAAGTGATTTTCTAGGAGGTTTTTTAGAAAAAAATTGAGCTGTAAGTTCTAAAAATCTTTTATATAGCATAGGTGTCCCTGCCAAAATATAACGCTCTTTTGTAATATCACTTGCTAACCCAGTAATCATAAGTCTAACAACATCCTTTACATCTACAAAATTACTACCTCCTTTGGGAAAGAATGATTTTTCTTTTAAAACGTGATTTATTAATACACCACTTCCTTTGGTGTAATCTCCTTCTCCTATAATAATAGCAGGATTGAAAATAATAGCTTGTAACCCTTCTTGAGTTGCTCGCCATACTTCCATCTCGGCTCCATATTTTGAGATCGCATATACAGAATTATTATCATTCGGATCCCAAATGTTTTCTTCTGTAACAGGATTATTAGGAAGTTTACTTAATGCTGCAACCGAACTTAAGTGACAAAGCTTTTCTACTTGATACGATAAACATAAATTTACAACATTGGCAGTTCCTTCTACATTTGTTTTTAGTATTTTTTGAAAATCATACGGATCAAAAGAAATAAGAGCAGCACAGTGGTATACGAATGTAATGTCTTTAAAGGCAATTTCTAGAGAAGGCACATCTGTAATATCTGCTTGTACCCAATCTATAGTTTTGAATTGTTTTTTCGCTTTCGCGAAAGCAAAAAAAGCTTCGACTTCCTTTATTTTTTCAATAGATCTAAATATGGAACGCACGGGAGTATTTTCTTGTGAAAGTTCAAGTAATAAATGCATTCCGACTAAGCCTGTCCCTCCAGTTACTAAAATCATGAGTATAAATATAATCTACTCTACTCAAGTACCCCAATAACGCCACTTTAATTTTTATCTTTGCATCTTCAAAAAGGAAATTCAATGATTAAAAATTTTGTTCAAGAATTGCAATGGAGAGGTATGGTGCACGATGCGATGCCTAATACAGAAGAGCATCTTATGGAAGCTATGCGTAGTGCATATGTAGGATTTGATCCTACAGCAGATTCTTTACATATAGGAAATCTAGTGCCTATTATGTTGCTTGCTCATTTTCAAAGAGCAGGGCATAGACCTGTAGCACTTGTAGGAGGTGCAACTGGAATGATAGGAGATCCTTCTGGAAAATCTTCGGAACGTAATTTATTAGACGAAAAAACACTTCGTCATAATCAAGAATGTGTGCGTACTCAGTTATCTCAGTTTTTAGATTTTACATCAGGGGCAGAAAATGAGGCAGTTATGGTAAATAATTATGACTGGATGAAAGAGTTTTCGTTTTTGGATTTTATCCGTGATGTTGGAAAACACATCACAGTAAATTATATGATGGCTAAAGATTCTGTAAAGAATCGTTTGTCAGGAGAATTGGCCGATGGGATGTCTTTTACAGAATTTACATACCAATTAGTCCAAGGATATGATTTTTTGCACCTCTATCAGAATACTAATTGTTCTTTACAGATGGGAGGAAGTGATCAATGGGGAAATATAACCACTGGAACAGAACTTATACGTCGTATAGGAGGTGGAAAAGGATATGCTCTTACTTGTCCATTAATCACAAAATCTGATGGGACTAAATTTGGAAAAAGCGAAGGCGGAAATGTTTGGTTAGATGCAAATCGTACATCTCCTTATAAGTTTTACCAATATTGGTTAAATACAAGTGACGAAGATGCAGAGAAGTATATTAAGATTTTTACATTTTTATCTCAGGAAGAAATAGAAGGTTTACTAGCTGAACATAGTGGGCAAGAACATAGAAAGACCCTTCAGAAACGTTTGGCTAAAGAAGTAACGATTACAGTACATGGGGAAAATGCTTTTGCAAAAGCAGAGGAAGCTTCAAATATACTTTTTAGTAAAACAGCGGCAGAAGAGATTAAAAAAGTAGATGAAGAAACATTTTTGAACATTTTTGAAGGAGTTCCTCAAAAAGAATTGCCAAGAGGAGAGTTTGTAAACGGTCTAGATGTAATAGGGGCGCTTGCGGAGAAAACGGGTTTCTTAAAGTCTAATGGAGAAGCAAGAAGAGCCCTTAAAGAGAATTCAGTATCTGTAAACTTTGTAAAAGTTCAAGAAGGTTTTATGATTCAAGAAAGTGACTTAATTAACGATCGTTTTGTTTTAGTGCAAAGAGGTAAGAGAAATAAGTACCTCATAAAAGTGATTTAATAGTTTTACTCTTACAAAAAATGAACACCCCGCTAGAAGAATTCTAGTGAGATGTTCTGGCATTTAGGGGTGAAAATTAATTTTCATATTTTACTTTTTCCCAATTTATATCAGCTTTGGGTTTTAATATTGCTGGACCTTCTTTTTTCCAACTTTTTAATGTGTTTTTACCCCAAGAGTTATAAAACATAAATAATTTCCCATTGCGTATTTCATACGTTTCTGGATCAGCATCTACTTTTTTACCGTTACTGGCAAGTGCATATGCACAGTATCCACCATATTGAGGAACATATTTGTTTGGATTTGCTTTAAATTTTTCAAGATTTTCTATAGAAGTAAATTTATACTTTGCTCCATCATAAGTAGTTGTAAAACTTTTATTTCCTTCAACTGTATTATTATTAAAATATTCTGTTACGTCATATCCTTCGGCAATATATCCACTGTCTAAATAATAGTCAATTTGCTGCGCGTATGAAGATATTCCAATAAATAACACTATAAGTGAGAACGTTAGTTTTTTCATAAGATTGCTTTTGTTTAGTGATTTTTGATTTGCAATATTTATGTCGTTTTTTAAAGCGAAACTTACTTAAGAAATGCCTATTTTTCTTAATTTATATTTTTTTGACAAAAATGAAAAATTTATTACTTGTCAAATATATATCCAAGCAAAAACCCTAACGGCAAGATGCACGACTAGGGTTTTCTAACTAACTAACCAATCAATTATGAATGTCTTCTATATATTTATTTTTTATTATGTTTTACTTTACTCCAAGCAGCATCGGCTTGTCCTTTTAATTTTTCGGGACCTTCTTCTTGCCACTTCTCTAGTGTATTTACTCCCCAAGAATTATAAAAGAGATATAATTTCCCATCTCTTATTTCAAATGTCTTAGGATCAACACTTATTTTTTTTCCTTTATCTGCAACTGCATATGCACAGTATCCGCCGTATTGAGGAACAAACTTATCTGGATTTGCTTTAAACGTATCTAGATTTGTTTGACTCACAAACTTGAATTTGACTCCGTCATATTCTGTTGTGAACTTAGTTTTACCTTCTACTGCTTTATTATTAAAATATTCAGTAACATCATACCCTTCTGCAACGTATCCTTTTTTAAGATTATAGTCTATTTGTTGAGAAAAAGCATTAAAACTTACAAAGGCAATTAGTATTATTAAAATGTTTTTCATCATTTAAACTTTACATAGGTTAGGTCGTCAAAAACATAGAACATTACATTTTTAACATAATTTTAATATTTTTAGAGCGCCATAAGATTGCACCCTCGTATGTCAGAATTGTCGAACCTGCCTACAATTGAGAAGCTTCCGTCATTATATATATTGCCAAGATCTTGAGTTGCTATAAATGAACAAGAATAGATATTTGAGAGATCTATAATATTAAGGCCTCCTGTTTTTGTATTAGTTAATATACTTAAAGGGTCTTCCGTGTCTCTAATAAGAATATGCATCCAAGGTGGAGTTGTAAAAAGACCATTTCCATTAGAATAAGCTTGAGATAATAATTCTGTCATGCCATACTCACTATGTATAGTTGAAACTCCAAAACCTTTTTTAAGAATGTTGTGAAGTTCTTCTCTGATAAGTTCTTTGCGTTTCCCTTTCATACCACCAGTTTCCATAATAATAGTATTATTTAAAGAAAAGGTGTATTTTTCTACAATATCTAAGAGCGCAAAACTTACGCCAATTAGTAATACTTTTTGTCCAGAAGCATCTAATTCTTTTAGTTTTTTACTTAGAGAGGAATAATCATCAAGGTAAAACCCACTGTCAGGATGCTCACTAGATGTAATAAGGTGATCCACCATATATACAAGTGACGAGCCGTCTCGTTCAAGGTATGATGGGAGTAAGGCAAGAATAACATACTCTTTTATGTCTCCATAGTATTTCATAAAGCCTTTTTGAAAACTAGCTTCATAAATAGTTAGATCTTTTACATAATGCTTGCTTACAATACTGCCTGTTGTACCACTACTTGTAAAAATAGTTTCCATTTTTTCTTGGGTAGAAACAACTTTATGAGATTTAAAAAATGTAATTGGTAAAAATGGAATATTATCTATAGACGTAATGTCACTTGGATGCTTGTATAAGAGATCGCAAAAAGACCGGTATACTATATTATTTTCAAATTGATATTGAAATACTTCAAGGGCTTTTTGCTCAAATTCTTGAGAGTTTTGAATGGCAAAAATATCTTGATATTCCATAGGGCGTATTTATAACAAAGGTATTAATCCCTAATGAATTTAATTTACTTATATATAATTTAAAGACTTCCTAAATATTAATATTGGAGGAGTAAGTTATAATAGGTTATTGCTTGTTATGTGATATTCAATATTACAAGTATCATCATTGAAATTGAAAATAAGTACGCAAGCAGAACATCTATTTGTTGTTTGTGACGAGATATAGTTATGGAGTTTCATTATTATGATGTTGTAAAGGCTCAATATCTATACCTGTAGAAAAACTTGTTAAATCGATTACATCATACTAGTGTTATTTGATCCGTTAAAAAGGAAGTGATTTTATTCATAATTAGTTAGTTTAATAATAAGAGATAAAATTACAAAATGTAAGACTGTGAGTCGATTATGCTTGCGCGAAAGCGTAAATATTTAACCCATTCTTAATATTGATACTTACTTGGTAACATAAGTAATGAATTACCTTAGTCATTTAATAAAAGTATATAAAAGACTATATTTATAGAGTCAAACTATTAATGTATATGAAGAATAAAGACATCAAAATATTATTGGTTGATGATGAACCGGATATCTTAGAGATTGTAGGCTATAATTTGTCTAATGAAGGATATCAGGTAATTACAGGATCTAATGGTGTAGAAGCGGTTAAGCTAGGTAAAAAACATAAACCACACCTTGTAATTTTAGATGTAATGATGCCTGAGATGGATGGTATAGAAGCTTGTGAATTATTGCGTAAGAATCCAGATCTATCAAGCACAATTATTACTTTCTTTACAGCTAGAGGAGAAGATTATTCTCAAGTTGCAGGATTTGATGCAGGCGCAGATGATTATATTACAAAACCTATAAAACCAAAAGTTCTTATAAGTAAAGTAAAAGCACTTTTGCGTAGATTTAAAGAAGAAGAATCTTCTGAGGTAATAAAAGTTGGAAACATTGTTATTGATAGAGAAGAATATAAAATCCTTAAAGGTAAAGAAGAGATTATTTTGCCTAGGAAAGAGTTTGAATTATTGTCTTTGCTGGCTTCAAAACCAGGAAAAGTTTTTAAAAGAGAAGATATTTTAAATCGAGTATGGGGAAATGAAGTAATAGTTGGAGGTCGCACTATTGATGTACATATACGTAAATTGAGAGAAAAAATAGGAGACAAATCTTTTAAAACAATTAAAGGAGTAGGATATAAATTTGTAGTTTAATGACAGACGACTTTAGGAGGTCATATGGTTTTTCAATAGTTACAGCTCTTTATGTAACACTTTTTTTTTCTGGGACTCTTATAGGAATAGGATACTGGCAACAATACATTGATTGGATACTAATAACTATAGTTGCTGTTTTTTGCTTTGTATTCCTTTTTATAATTATATATTATAGAACTAGAATATTTATTTATCAAAGGGTAAAGAAAATATATGATGAGGTTACCCTCTTAGAAGATGCAGAGCTTAAACCTGCTAGAATTACGACAAATATAAAATCGCTTACAGAAGAAGTAGAGCGTTATGCAACTAGTAAGAAACTGGAGATAGAATCTCTTAGGATTAAAGATGAGTATCGTAAGGATTTCTTAGGAAATGTAGCTCATGAACTTAAAACACCTTTATTTACAGTACAAGGATATATTCTAACCTTGTTAGATGGTGCTATCAAAGATAAATCTGTTAGAAAAAAATATTTGGAAAGAGCAGATAAAGGAGTTGAACGACTTATCTACCTTGTCAATGATCTTGATATGATTACAAAATTGGAAGTAGGAGATTTAAATTTAAATTACACTTATTTTGATATTGTGACTTTAGTAAAAAATACATTTGAGCTCCTTGAAATGAAAGCAGCAAAAAAGAATGTAACATTAACTTTTGATGTAGATTATGAAGAGCCTGTAATAGTTAATGCTGATGAAGAAAGGATACAACAATTATTGACAAACCTTATAGAGAATTCCATTAAATATGGTAAAAAAGATGGTACTACAGAAGTCAGTGTGCAAAATCTTATACAAAACAAATTATTGATTCGTATTACTGATAATGGAGAAGGAATAGAGAGTGATCACATACCTCGACTTTTTGAACGTTTTTATCGTGTTGATAAATCTGGTAATCGTAAAGTAGGAGGTTCAGGATTAGGTCTTTCTATTGTCAAGCATATTGTTGAAGCGCATGAGGAGAAAATTTATGTCGAAAGTGAATTTGGTGTTGGATCTGAATTTTCTTTCACTCTTGAAAAGGCCGAAAAATCCCTTTAAGTCTATAGTTTCATGAGGCTCGTCAAATCCTTTATATACAGCTAACTTTGCTAAATCTTTTACCTTAAAGATATTTTGATTTGAATACGGAGCAATTCCCTTTTCTTTTAAACGTTTTGCAAGATATTCTTGCTCTGTTTGCCCTGGAGTAGGTATAAAAAATGCTTTTTTCTGTAAAGCTGCCAAATCCATGATGGTCGTGTACCCAGACCTTGCAATTATAAAATCAGAAGTGTTTATAGCTTTAGATAATTCTTCAGAGGTTAAGAAATTTACAATTTCTATGTTCTTTTGTATAGACCTTTGTTCTTCTTCTTCAATACGTCCTTGAATGAATAAAATTTTACCATTATACTTTTTTAACTCTTTGAGCAAGATAGTTTCGAGCATAGATTTTTGTGGTTCAGGACCAGATAAAATAACAAGTATATCATAGTGTTGTTTAAGATCTGTTTTTTCCATTCTGCTTAATGGACCAATATAACGTACATTGTATTTCCCTTTTTTAGGGTGCCCTAAAATTCCACTTAAATTATATCTTCCTTTATAATCAGGAATCCAACATTCATCAAAACGCTTAATAAAGCGTTTATGTAAAAAAGTAGTTGCGCTAGTGGTTTTGCCACTTAATACTTGTAATTGATGTGTGATAAAAACTGTGGGTACTTTTGAGGTGTATAGCCCTAATCTATTATCTGAAATAATACCCTTAATGTTATATGTTTCTATAATATATTTTAAGATTTTATGCTCTTTGCGTATAGCCTTCATTATTTTTGGTATGCTAGAAATCATTTTACGCTTAAAATCCTGTCTTTTTTTTGCGTACTCTATGTTATAAGAAGGCAATGTGACTTTAAGTATTGAAGGAAACTCTTTGTCCAATAATGCTAATGCATCTCCATCACTTGCTATAACAACCGTATATCCATCTTGCTGTAAAGCCTTTATTACTGGTATACAACGAGCTGCATGACCTAGTCCCCAATTAAGAGGTGCTACCAGTATGTTTATAGATTCACTCATAAATGCAAATATCTGGCAGTAATAACTACTAAAAGTTTCCTTAATTTTACCAAAATATTAAATAGCACTTTTTGGGAAGTAAAAATAAATTAAAGCGTTTTCGTGAAAACGAAACTTTTAGTAATGTCATTCAACCTAGCCGTGAGGAATTAGTTAATGGTAATTTTCCTCTTAAAGGTAAGTGGAAAACTGATTTTTTCAAAAATAATAATCCAATTGTTTTAGAATTAGGTTGTGGTAAAGGAGAATATTCTATTGGGTTAGCTCAGGCAAATCCTGAGAAAAACTATATAGGGATCGATATTAAAGGAGCCCGTTTTTGGAGAGGCGCAAAAACAGCATTAGAAGAAAACCTTATGAATGTTGGGTTTATGCGTACTCAGATAGAACTTGTAGCACACGCTTTTGCAGAGGCAGAGGTGTCTGAAATTTGGATTACATTTCCAGATCCTCAAATTAAGTATAAACGCACAAAACATAGAATGACAAATTCAGAATTTCTTCAAAAGTATAAACGTATTCTCGACTCTGAAGGAACTGTTAACCTTAAAACTGATTCTGAATTTATGCATGGCTACACTTTAGGCTTGCTACACGGAGAAGGACATGAGATTTTACATGCTAATCATCACGTATATAAAAATGAATATTCTCCAAAAGAAGTGGTAGGAATTCAAACATTTTATGAAAAACAATATCTTGCAGAAGGAAAACCAATAACTTATATTAAATTTAAGGTTAAATAACCGGTTCACTTGGAAACTACTAAACTCTTTTTCATTACTTATTTTGCGGCGCTAGCAGGAGTAATTCCTCCTGGTCTTATTAATATGTCTGTAGCAAAAACATGTGTGCAACATGGAAAGAAAGATGGAGTGTTAGTTGCTGTTGGAGCTTCTGTTGTTGTTGCCTTTCAGGCACTTATTGCTATTTTGTTAGCACGATATATTTTTGGAAATCCTTTTGTGCAAAATATGCTATTACGTACAGGACTAGTGATTTTCTTAATCATGGCTATTTTCTTTTTTATAAAAGCAAAACGTAGTCGTGTAAAGAAGGTTAAAATTCCAAAACATGCAGGAATTCGAAGTCTAGGAAAAGGCATGATGATATCTGTGCTTAATGTATTGCCAATTCCTTATTTCTGTGCCTTAGGGGCAGCGTTAAATGTAAGTGGTAAAGTAGAATATGATATTATAGCAATTAGTTTTTTTATAACAGCAGCAGTATTTGGAACGTTTACAACCTTATATTTGTATGTGATTTTCTTTGCTAGAATAGAGAATAAGAGCGCATCTTTTGCGAAGTATTCTAATTATTTTATGGCAGGCTTAATGCTTGTGTTAGTGTTAATCACTTTAGTGAGAACTGTATATTTTGAATAATTTTTTAATAGTAAAATAGTAGTGAAGTACTCTGCCGATACCGAAAATTTCTTTGATAAAGTATATGAAGTTACAAAACTCGTTCCATATGGACGTGTTACTAATTATGGAGCTATCGCGAGATATTTAGGAGCCGCTCGAAGTAGCCGGATGGTAGGATGGGCTATGAATGGAGCAGGAAAACATCCAGATGTTCCTGCACATCGAGTAGTCAATAGAATAGGGATTCTTACAGGTAAAATGCATTTTGGAAGCAGTACAGCTATGCAGCAAATGTTAGAAGAAGAAGGAATTCAAGTAGAGAATGATAAAGTGGTAGATTTTAAAAAGCTATTTTGGGATCCAGTGATAGAATTAGGGATGGAGTAATGATCCTTTTAATAAAAACTTCCTACATTGTTTTGATCTGTTAATTGACGCCGCCAAAGGATTTAATACCCCGAGACTTACCTCGAAATTAAAATTCAGTTTCGTATAAATGCCTCGTGGGCTTGCCCCGAGGTAGTTAGTTTACTATCCTTTTATAAAACGTCTTACAATAGAACTATTTTGAGTGTCTAGTCTAAGAAAAAAAACTCCTTTAGGTAATGTTATTACTGGGATTCTGTTAAAATTATTTTCTTGTAATAAAACCCTTTTTCCTGAGATGTCATACACTTCAATTCGTGATAATTGTATATCAGGAGGAGGGATAATAATGATTGCATCCTGTACGGGATTAGGAACTATTTTAAAAGTTGATAAAAAGGTTTCTTCGATATTTAAAGTACAATCTTCTGAAAAAAATGTTTGAATATCTGTTTCCCAATTATTGTAGGGTTGTACTCTATTATTTGCACTAATAGGATCATCTACTTCGATACAATTGAGATCAGCATTTCTTACTGTCGAAAACTCTGTAATATTGCTATTGTTTCCATTTTTGATAGTAAGGCTTGAAAGATTAACATTAGATGCTAGTAAGGAAGTTAAGGCAATGTTTGCCGTAAGATCAAGGTCAGTAATCTCGTTTCTAGGTGATGTATCTATGGTTGAATTAGAAATATCTAGTGTTTCTAATTGTGTATTGTTAGAAATATCAAGACTCGTGAGGCTGTTTTGACTTACATTTAAAAAACGAAGTCTCTCGTTCAATGAGATATTTAGATTTTCTAATGAAGTATTTGTAGCAATTAACTCTTCTAAAAACGTATTTCTAGTCAAACTAATTGTAGTAAGGTTACTATTAAAACTACAATCTAATTTTTGTAATGCTTTAAAGTCTTGAATACCAGTAATGTCTTGTATATTTTGATTACTTATATCTAGGTTGGTTAATCTATAGATGTCAGCAGTAAATACTTCTCCATTCA
>CAYYSK010000073.1:0-14021 GCA_964474345.1 uncultured Flavobacteriaceae bacterium | reverse complement strand
TCTTCATTTAACTCTACATCTTCCATGTTTTGTTCTGCTGGAATATTGATATAGATGGTTTCTTCATTGGTTTGATCACGTACCACTAATGTCTTTCCTTCAGGTAAGTGTACTTTTTCTCCCGTTACCTTTTCTATAGCTTGTGTTGGGTTTGCTACTAACTCTGCTTTAAAAACTTCATCTTCCCAAGCTTTATTGATAATGGTTTGAAATAATTTTTGTTCTCTTGTTAATTCCATGATTTTTATTTTAAATGATTATGTGTGTTATTTTAATATAAGTTCTTCCCAAGGGTCTTGTTGTTCTGGATCTGGATCCCAATACGAAGCGTCACCGCCAGCAACAGTCTTTAACTGTTCTTTAGTTAATTCTATTCCTAGAAGATTTGTTTTCTTTCTCCTTAGTTTTTTAACTAATTTTTGTTTTGTTGTTAATTCCATAATTTTTCGTTTTAATTATGGTGTAAATGTATCTTAGCTTCTCAAGACAATCCTGCCATAAAAACTGTCAATTCTGTATAATGAGATTAATTGAGCCTTCAAAGAATAATGAAGTAGATGTTAGTAGTTAATTACTTATAGTGTAATTGAAATATTTTTATGCCTTTTTAATTGAGTACTACCAAAAACTACTAGATTTTGAGTTGGTTATAGTTCTCGACTGCGCTCGAACAGACACTAACTAATATTGATGTACTTCTATGAACTTTTTCTAGAAACAAAATACATAGCGAGTGCTCCTTTGCCCTTTGCTTCTATCTTGCCACGATATTCAAAGGTGAGATCAGGTTCATATTGCACTAGTGTATAGGTGTCCTGGCTAATATTTACTTTCCCTGCTTCTCCGTTACTTTCCATACGACTTGCAGTATTTACAGTATCTCCCCAGATGTCATACTGGAATTTTTTTACTCCGACAATACCTGCTACTATAGGGCCTACATGAATCCCTACGCGCATCTCAAAAGCAGGTTTATTGTGCAATCCGTTCTCTTTTTTTCTATTTCTAATAAAAGACTGCATCTCTAGTGCGGCGAGAATCGTATTTTTTACAGTGTGTGTGTCTGGCTTAGATAATCCCCCTGCAGCCATATAGGCATCCCCAATTGTTTTTATCTTCTCGATATGATAGGTTTCCATAATAACATCAAAAGCTTTAAAGCATACATTGATCTCTTCGACAAGTTCTTGAGGTGATAGTTTTGAAGCTGTTTCTGTAAAGGATTTAAAATCGGTAAAAAGAATGGAGGCCGTCTCAAAATCTTGCGCATCTACATAGCCTTTTTCTTTAAGTTCTTCGGCTATTTCTTCAGGTAGGATATTCAGGAGTAAGTGTTCTGAACGGTCTTTCTCTAGTTGAAGTTTTGCTTTGGATTTTTTAGTGAATCTGAGTCTGCTCCATAAACTTGTAGCAATGACAATGATAAAACAACCCGATATCATAAGTAAATTGCGTTGATCTTCCTTTTTTTTAATTATCCGTTGGTGTTCTTGTTGCACCTTTAGTTCCTTTGCTGCATGAAATATACTATCTAATAATTGTTCTTTTTTAAATTCCATATGAAGCATTCGGTTTGCTATTTTCCGAGTTTGCAAACTATCTGTGAGATGTGTGGATTTTTCATAATAATAGAGGGCTTTGCGCTGGTTGTTTACATATTTATTTGCTCTATAGAGACAATCACAAGCATCTTTTTGAGCTGCAATAAGTTGTAATTGCTGCGATATGAGCAATCCTTTGGTGCAATTTGCAAGACTCGCAGGCGTGTTATTACGCTCAAAAGATATCTCCCCAAGAGCTATAAGCGATAGTGCCTTATAACGTTGGTTTGTTAAAATTTCAGCTTGCTGGTATGCTTTCTTATAAAAAAGTAGCGCCCCCTCATATTCTTTTTGAGCACTTTTCAAAGTTCCCATTGTAAATATGGAGAATAGTATTTGCTGTTTATCCTCTATAGTCTCTGCTATATGTAATCCGTTTTGGATATATTGAAAAGCGAGTTTATATTTCTCTTGTTTTAAGTAGATTTCTCCTATGGCATTCATCACTTTTGCAAGAGGTCCTTTTTCACCTAGCTCTTCATACATTTTTCTAGCGGTTTCAAAATGAGTCATTGCTTTATCGTATTCATCAAGTTCTAAATAGATACCTCCTATATTACGTAATGCAGTTGTTTTTTGTTTTATATTTCCCAATGTTTCATTGAGCATAATGGCTTGTTTGTAATGATCAAGTGCTTGAGAATAGTTTCCTAAATGGTAGTAAATAGCTCCTTTATTATTAAGAGATGAAGCGACTCCTTTTTGAAAATCAACTTCCTTATAAATAGCAATACTTTTGTCATAAAAGAGTAAAGCTTTTGGGAAATCTGCGATATAATAAGAAATGGTCGCTATCTTATTAAAACAATTACCTATACCGCTTTGGTCTCTTATTTCCTGATAGAAATCTAAGCTTCTTTTGGCAATGATTTCTGCTTTGACAAAGTCTCCTTGTTTGATTTTTGTGTTGATCAGATTGAAAAGACTGTCGGCATTTTTTTTTAGAGAATCTGTAGGTTGTTTTTGAGATGTAGGAAAAGTAATATCAATGGGCGCGTCATTATTTTCGCTTAAAGCGAAAAAAGAACATAAACTAAAAAAGAGAAGTAGTCCAAGATGTAGATACTTCTCTTTAACATGCTTATTCTGTAACAAAATAAGGGCGTGCAGTCTCTTCATTGTATGATTCCTAAATCATTTTTGAATTTTTCTAAAAAAGATATGAAATGTTTCGGGCAGCAATATCTTCAAGCTGAGGTTCTGTAAGTTGCCCTCCTCCTGCTACAATTTCTAATTGCTCTTCATTGAGTTCTATATCATCCATAGAAGGTTGAGTAGGTATATTGATATAGATGATATCTTGTGATGATTGATCCGTAACAAGGATCGTCTTGTCTTTAGGTAAATTAAATTGTTCACCCGTAAGTGTTTGTATAGTCTCCAGTGGATTTTTTTTAAGACGTTCTTTAAAGTCAACATCTTCCCATGCCGTTTGAATAATAGTTTGTAGTAGTTTTTGTTCTCTTGTAAGTTCCATAGTGTTCATTTTATGTTTATGAAGTCTGAAAATATCAGATCGCTATCATATATCTATGTGATACTAAATAGTGAAGTCTTTATTGGCGCCGCCAAAGGGTTTAATACCCCGAGGCTTGCCTCGAAATTAAAATTCAGTTTCGTGTAAATGCCTCGTGGGCTTGCCCCGAGGTAGTTTACTCTTGAAAATAAGAAGTAGGTGTAAGCATGTCTATATCCATATCTGCAGTAGCCAGATCCATGACCTTCTGTAAATCTTCAGGACCCATCCCCCCCACGATAAGATCAAGATCATTCTCACATAATGTAAAATCAGGCATATTTGACCTAATAGCCTTTCGCTGGCAAGACAAGCATTTTGTATTTTTTGTGGCTTGACACGTATTCTTTGCTAATTTAATCATAGTATTATTTTTAGAGATCAGTAATTATTCTTTTAATTGAAATATCTATAAAATATCTGGTTGAGTATTTCTTGGTAGGAATCTATTTTTAACAAAAAATAGTTCTCGACGGCACTCGAATAGACAATAGCTGCTATAATCGTAGCAATAGTCTTTTAACTTGTTGTAAATGTATTTGAGAATATCAAGAAGGAACTGCCAAAAAGACTGAAGAAAATGAAAACAGAAGAGATTCTGTTTCTAAAAGATAAAATAGTACTGCACTGCTATGAATTAATCCTTACTAAGATTTATGCACTATAATTTTGAAGTAAGTTTATTGATTGATCACTACCATTAATAGATAGAGAAAGCTGGACACAAAACTGAAAATCATCACAGTAGTAATAGGTTTTTCTACTGCGATCATATCCTATAGCCGCATCGTATTCTTTTAATCTGTCTATAAGACTATAGACAAGTCGTTCACTTAAATGCATTCTTGTAGCGAGTTCTTTTGGGGTTCCTGTTCGTTCCTGATCGATAAGTTGATGAAGCTTTTCAAGTCGAGTGAGTGTTTTGATTGAATGCATTTCTATTCGTTTTTTGATGAGTATTATGATTTATTTTTTGAATGACATTTCGATATTGATTAGATATGTTTTTGAAATCTTATTACTCTTTTAAGTTTTTTATCTGTTTTTCTTTTAACTACATCTATTTTAGTTGTGTTACTAAAGTGTGTTCAGTACATTTGGATAGTTCAAAGATGCATCAGTAGTAGCGTTAATCCAAATATTACAAATCGACATTCGTTGAATAACGAGTCGAAATTCTGAGAAAAACAAGAAGCTTTTGTCTTTATAATAGTATGTAATCCAATAGATAAAAAAAAGCATGAGTCAAATATTATTATCTAGACATGCAGGAGTTCTATCATTTGTTGTTCTATTATTTTCTTTTGTTGGTAGCGCACAAGATGCTACGTTTATTATCCCAGATTCTCTTAAATCTGTATCGTATGATGACATATTAAGTAGACATGTTAACAGTTATCAAGATACGCTCCAATCACAGATTTATTTAAACACCTATTATAAAAAAGCTATCCTTGATGATAACGACCTCAAAAAATCTATAGCATTAGGGTACATTTCTTATTATGTAGAAGGGGATGAAACAAAAGTTGAGGTGATAAACCTAGCGATACATTATGCAAAAAAATCTGGAGATAAAGAACAATTAATGATAATTAATACCCTTGCTGGAGGGTATTATTTCTTGAAATCGTCTTATGATATGTCTTTAGATTTTTACTTTACATCTTTGATGATAGCAAAAGAAATTCAAAACGAATATTATATCTATGTAAACAAGCATAATATTGCTATTATTAAAAGCGATATTGGAAACGATAAAGAAGCTCTTAAACTCCTCAAAGAGTGCTACGATCGCGAGGTAAGAATTGACGATAAGGTTTTTTTGTTAGATTATCTTATTTCGGCTCTTTACCTATCAGAATCCTTTATACGTAATGAACAGCTTGATTCTGCAAATTTTTACTTGGAAAAAATAGTATCAAAAACAAATGATGACTATTCAGATATTAGAGGACTAGCTTTGGTTTATTTGAGTATTTCAAGTAATAAAGATACTAAGGAAGATTACGAGAATCTATCTTCTTCTCTTCACAAGATAAGAAGTCAAGGTGAGAATGCTAATCGATTCTTAACTATTGGAAATTATCATGCCGGTTTAATGAGTAAAAAACTAGGGAATGAGAAATCAAAAATCCACTTTCAGGAAGTTGATTCTTTGCATAGTAATCACGGGATTTATATCCCAGAAGTACGCTTTTCACTTGAAAATTTAATAAAACATTATAAAGAGAAGGCACAACCTAAAAATCAATTACATTATGTGGATAAACTTTTAACGTTTGATAGTATTTATAACAAACAAAAAAATCTGCTTGGTTCTAAGATTAATACCTACTATGATACTCCAATTCTCCTATCGGAAAAAGAACAGCTTATAAAGAGTTTAAATAAGCAAAACACAACACTAGGTTATAATATGCGCTTATTATTTATACTGGTGATTTTTCTTTTTTTTATTGCCATCTATTTATTTAAAAGAAACAAAAAACTCAAGCGTAGGTTTGATACTATTATAACAAGAGTAGATACTCCCAATGTTCTCGAGCAAATTAAGCAACCTATAGGTAAAAAAAATAAAACAAAAGAACTCACTATTTCTCCCAAAATAATTGAAGAAGTCCTTGTCAATCTTTCAAAATTTGAATCTAAGAAAGAATTTACTAATAAAAACCTTACCGCTGCTTCTCTTGCTAAAAAAATAGGAACAAATAGCAAATACCTATCACAAATAGTAAATCATCATAAAAATAAAAATCTTACTAGTTATATTAATGATTTACGTATCAATTATACTATTGAATTACTCAAATCAGATCGAAAGTTTTTAAATTATACCATTCAAAGTATCGCAGAAGAAGTAGGATTTAACAATGCTGAATCTTTTTCGAAAGCATTTTTTAAAAACACAGAGATTAAACCTTCGTATTTTATTAAAAAAATGAAAATGAAATAGTTATAACATAAAAGTGTTATCGATATTCTATGAATATCGATAACACTTTTAGTATGGTTTACTGATTTTTACTACCAGTATAATTACATTTATAACGTAATAATTAATTTAAGATAAAGATGAAAAAGAATAATCCAAAAATTACATTAAACAAATTAAAAATCGCAAAACTCTCAACTTCATTATCTGTGATAGAAGGAGGAGGAGGAGGTACTGGTAACAATACTGAATTAAGAACTTTTCATCTATCTGGATGTACTAAAGATGGTCCTTATTTTGGAGGATAAACTTATAAAGTTTATCAAAATAGAAATGAAAATAGGTACATGATAATGATACTCTTTAATGAGAATGAGTTCTTACTCTCAATCTAAAAAAGAGAGAGCATTTACATATTCTAATATCGATAAGAAAACTACAATAGATACGATAGGGGACAACACTTGTTAACCCCTATCGGAATCTTGAAAATCTAAAAGATAATATTATAAAAAGAACTACTATTTTAAAACTATATCTTTACTATAATAAATTCAGACCTACGATTCAATTGATGTTGTGCTTCTTCACAAGTAACACCATTCTCGCAAGTATTCATTAACTGTGTTTCCCCGAATCCTTTTGCTTCAATAATACGAGATTGTTCTATTCCTTGTCTAACTAAATAATCTCGCGTAGACTCCGCACGCCTCTGAGAAAGATCAAGATTGTAACTATCATCGGCTCTTGAATCTGTATGCGATTCTATACGTATATTAATATCAGACTGTTGAGACATTAATGTTACAATTTTATTAAGTTCTACAGCTGCATCAGGACGTATATAATCTTTATTAGTATCAAAAAATATAATACCAACTTTTATTTTTAATACTCCATTATCTTCAACAATAAGCTCATCTATAGTTTTCAACTCTAAAGGCACTATCATCTCTTCTGAGATACTAGAAGTCACAAATAATTTATCGTTAGGATCATATCCTAATTTTTCTAAGCGTATTTCATAGCGCTCACTACAGATTAATTCATAGTTAAATTCATAATCTCCATTTATTTTACTTTGTGTTTGAGTTAGTTTCACACCTTCCTTAGTATAAAGAGCTACTGTAACATCAGAGATACGTTCTTCAGTCCTTATATTACTAACATAGCCCTTTACGAGTTGTTGACAATCACCAGCTATAGTTTCTTCTGGAGTAATTCTTCTAAATGCATAAATATCATCATCTCCTATACCTCCTTCTCGATTAGAGCATACAAAGCCTTGTTCATTTGTTTCATTGATGATAAATCCAAAATCATCTAACTTACTATTAAGTGGCATTCCTAAGTTGAGTGGTTCTGTAAAACTATTATCTACAGTATTACTTTCAAAAACATCTAACCCACCTATACCTAAATGTCCATCAGAAGCAAAATATAGCTTATCTTCAGTTATAAATGGAAACATTTCTCGTCCAGATGTATTAATTTTAGATCCCAAGTTTTTAGGAGCAGAATATGTATTATCACCTAAAATATCTACTACAAATATATCTGTAGCTCCAATACTTCCTGGCATGTCTGATACGAAATATAATTTTTCCCCATTAGCACTTAACGTAGGGTGACCTACAGAATAATCATCACTATTAAATGGAAGCTCTTGCACATTTGTCCAATCACTATTAATGCTATCATTATCATTTTGGACAGCTGTATAAAGTTTAAGATGATTTACTCCTTGTCCATCTCTTTGTAAATCCCCATTGTAATTATTACGTGTAAAATAAACACGTTTATAATCCTTTGTAAAAGCAAGGGTCGCCTCGTGGTATTTAGTATTCAATACTTTAGAAAAAGCCTTTTCTTTTGTTACATCTGTTTCAGTAGCGTTTATTTGTCCTACATAAAAATTTAAATAAGGTTGATCGTTCCAATGATATCTTCTTTTTATATAATAAGAAGTATCTATTGCAGAAGAATAAATAAGTTTATTATCATAATAAGTAGGACCAAAATCAGAATATTCTGTATTAATAGTTAATGAGTTAAGTTCAAATCGTGCAGGGATCTCCAAAATATCTGATAATGTTTGATTTTTTTGCGCATAATCATTAATACGTTTATCTGTTTGTTTGGATTCTTTTGCAAAAACTTTCATCCATTTTTTTGCAGCTTTATAATCTCCTACCCCTTGTAAAGTATGAGCAAAACGAAATATATACTCAGGGTCAACTTCATTTTGATATTGACTTATTAATAAATCGTACCAAATAGTAGCCTTTTCCATATTCGTATTAAAATAATATGAATCTCCTGCTTTTTGTAATAATTCCATCGAGTTATCACCTCTGTCAATTGCCTTTTCATAAGCTTGTGCTGCTTCTACGTATCGCAATTGTTCAAAGTATTTATCTGCTTTTTTATAATTCTTCTGTGCAAAACAGGACACACTCAAAAATATACTAAATAAAGTAAAAAACTTTTTCATATAATTATCATTTAAAAGAAGCGAGGTGATTTAATTTTTCTATCTTGAGAAATTAGGTCAAAACGTAAAACAATTTCATGGCTACCTGTATTAAAGCGTTGTAACTCTGTGGTTGTATAATCATAAGAATACCCTAGAAGTAATTGAGGTGTTAATTGAAAACCTGCCAGTCCGCTAAAAGAATCATCCCATCTATAAGAAACACCTAATCGCAATTGTTCATAAAACATAAAATTTGCAGATAAATCAGCTATAATTGGAGCTCCAGAAACTGCTTTGACTAAAAAAGCTGGTTTGAATTTAATAGTAGAACTCAAATCTGTTACAATACCTCCTATAATAAATAAATGTAATCTTTCGGCTGCAACTGTTTGTTGAATATCATCATAGGTTTGATTTGTAAGTAAATTTGGTGTTGATATCCCAATATAATTTTTGTCACTATGCCAATATATTCCTGCGCCTATTGTAGGGAGTACTTCACTTACATTATTTTGAAATAAAACATCATTAGAGTTTTGAGCATTTCCTCTTGTAAAATCAATATTTAAAAAACGACCACCTCCTTTTATTCCAAAAGATAATCGTCTAGTATCTGATGTAGGAATAGTATATGAAAAGTTCAAGTCTACATAGGTCTCTCTAGAAGGACCAATCTCATCATTTACAATTGCTAATCCTAGTCCCACTCTCTCACTTAATGGAGAATCAAGAGTAAACGTTTGTGTTTTTGGAGCTCCTTCAAGACCAACCCACTGCGCTCTGACCAAACCTGTTGCTGTCGCATGTCCTCGAGATCCCGCATATGCAGCATTTACACCTAATGTATTATATGCATATTGCGTAAACTGAGGGTCTTGTTGAGCAAAGATGACTTGCACAGATAATCCTATACAAATACTTATTAATAATTTGAAATTTATATTCATTGTATATCTTATTTATTAGCACATGATAAAATTGAAGGTCCTAATTTAATCTTACTATTATATTTTATACGCTTTCGCGAAAGCGTACATATTCTGATTACAAATGGACTACATCTTTTTATCATATACTTTACTCTTATTTAGCTATCAAACACTATTCAATTATCTATTTATATATAACCATCCTGCACGTCCATCAGTGCCATCACCTAGATCTAGAACGTAATAATACGTACCTACAGGTAATTTTTCATTTCTATCTAGCGTAACTCTTCCGTTAGAAGTTCCATCAAAATCATTTTGATAATTAGGTTCTTCAAAAACAAGATTACCCCATCTATTGTAAATACGTAAAACATTATTAGGGAAATTCTGTAGACCTTGGATAACAAAAGTGTCATTTACGCCATCTCCATTAGGGGAAATCTCATTGAAAATTTCCAAATCTTGTGCTACATCAAAGATAATAACAGTAGGATCATCTGGATCATTATCTCCATTTACATCAACATTTGTAGGGTCTGTTGGATCATCAGAGGTATCAGAAACAATAGCGCCATTTGCAGTTAATCCACTTACTGTAGCTGTATTTTCTACACTTCCATTAACTACATCTTCATTCGTAATAATATAGCTTGCACTAAATGTTGAACTATCGACTTCTCCTATAGCAAGATTTATAGGCCCTCCTTCTACATCTACAAGTAAATCTAAGATGGTTATATCAAACAATGGAGTATTGCCTGTATTTGTAACTGTAAATGTATAGTCAATACGATCTCCTTGATCTACTATACCATTTTGATTAGCATCTATATACTCTGCTTCTTTTTCAAGTGAAATACTAGCTACTTCAAATAGTGTGACTGTAGGATCATCACCTGCTCCAGTATCATCTGCCGGATTTGTACTATCAGAAATATCTGATAATGGTTGCCCCATAGCATCTAGACCATTTGCTTCAGCAGAATTAATAACCATTCCTGCTTGAACATCATCCAGAGTTAATATATAAGTCACTATAGCAATACCACTTTCTCCTGGTTGCAATGTATCTGGAGATGTTGGAAGATTCGTCACGCCAATTGTAGAATCATCAATAGTGATATCGGTTACTGTTACATTACCTGTATTGGTCACTGTAAATGTGTATATGATTTCATCTCCTACATCTACAGTGTTGCTGTTATTAGTGTCTATAAGTTCAGCTCTTTTCTCTAACGTGATACTACTCATTTCATCAATAGTAAACACAACCGTATCTGTTGAAGTTACATCATTATCAAATGGGTCATTCCCTACTGCTGTTGCAGTATTAGTTACACTTCCATTATCAATATCTGCTTGTGTAAGATTATAGGTAGCTGTAACATTTCCAGTATCAGAAGGAGTAAGCACGTCTATAACTCCTACAATACCTCCAAGTAAAGGATCATCTACTACAATATCAGTTACTGTTACGTTTCCGTTATTCATTACTACAAAATTGTATTCTAATTGATCTCCTAAATCTACTATTCCATTTCCATTAGTATCTAGGTATACAAATGTCTTCGTAATAACAATTACTGGGTTTTGTTGTAATAATACTTCTGTATCATTGTCTGGATCTCCATCTCCATCAGAATCTACTAATACATCATTTGTAGGATCTCCATCTCCGTCAGAATCAACTCCACTAGTTGCAAAATCTCTATCGTGAGATATATCTCTTACTTCATCACAATCAGCACCTACTGGGTCTGCTACTACAAAGGCTGTATTGGTCACACTTCCATTATCAATATCTGCTTGTGTAATAATATAATTTTGTGTTGTTGTTAATGATTCACCTACAAGAATTTCTTCAAATTCTCCAACAAATCCTCCAAGCAACGCATCAAATATTTCAGCATTTAACAATGTGATATTACCTGTATTTACAACAGTAAATTCAAAAGTAATAATATCACCAGGTACTGGGTTTGTTACATCTCCACTAAAAGCAATATCTTCTTTAAATAATGAGATGTTAGGCATACATCCAAAGTCTACTACTGTAGGATCATCAGGGTTTCCATCACCATCTGGATCTACATTTGAATTGTCATTAGGATCATCAGATGTATCTGTAATAGGTTCGCCATTTGGAGCACTTCCCGCAATAGTCGCCGTATTAATAACCATTCCAGCATCAATATCATCCTGAGTTAATGCATATGTTACAATGTATATCCATATTTCATCAACTTCAAGAATATCATTAGCATTAAGATCTCCAGAATCTGGTCCAGGAATCACACCTCCTAATAATTGATCCGTAAGAATAGGATTATCAATAGTTGTAGTACCCGTATTTGTCAATGTAAATGTATAGGTAATAAGATCTCCTACTTGTAGTCCATCACCACCGTCATCTAGTACACCCACTTTATTAAGATTCATACTTGCATCTTGTGGAATAAACGTATTTGTTGGATCATTATCATTTCCTGTATCATCACCATCATTTCCAGAATCGGATTCATCAGACACATCAGTACCATTAGGATCTTGTCCAGTTGCGACTGCTTGATTTGTCACAATCCCTGCATCAATATCATCTTGTGTTAATACATATGTAGCAGTAAATAATAAGATATCACCTGGATTGGCATCAAAGTCATCTGCATCTCCATCTATATCACTTCCACCACCTGTATACATTGGAGTAGGTGTAATACCAGTTCCTGTAAACGTTGTTTCTGTAATAATAATATCAAATACATCTACATTTCCTGTGTTTGTGACAGCGTATGTATATGTAATGGTATTTGTTGCAATATCAATCATAGAACTTTTAACAAGTTCTAACATAGGCTCTCCTGTAAGTGGTGTTACTGTATCATCATCATCAGCGCCTGTATCATCTGCTGGATTACCAGAATCAGAATCATCACTCACTGGATTACCATTTGGATCATCTCCTGAAGCCACTGCCTCATTGATTACTTCTCCAGCATTTATATCGTCTTGTGTTATAAAATAAGTAGCTGTCAATGTTTGATTTTGACCTGGATCTAAACTGCCTATTGTACCTACTAAGTTTGGAGTAAGATTACTATCGGTTACATCTATAGAGATTATTGTTACATTGCCTGTATTTGTAACTACAAAAGTGTATACAATAATATCGCCAGGACTTACTATACCATCACCATTTGAATCTACATAAGCACTCGTTTTAACAAGTTCTAATTCAGGTGTTGCTGGTATTGGTAAGTTGGTTGGATCATTACTATCATCTGTATCAGCATCTGAATTTCCTGGTTGACCTTCATCGTCATTAGGGTTTGTACTATCTGACACATCAGATACATCGTCACCATTTGGATCAGTTCCATTTACTGTTGCTGTATTCTCTACATTTCCTGCATCTACATCATCTTGCGTAAGCGTATAAGTCGCTGTTACTGTTCCTACTTCTGTAGGAGCTAGAGTTGATGGGTTTACAACAGCATTATTAAGCCCTATGACTGGATCTGTTACCGTAAGATTATCTACAGTTGCACTTCCTGTATTAGTAACTGTAAACGTATATGTAACTTCGTCACCTGCTCCTATGATACCATCGCCATTGGTGTCTGTTAACGCAGATACCGCTTTTGCTAAAGTAATTTCAGCCATAACTGGTAATGGAGTCATCGTTGGATCATCATCTGATCCTGTATCATCGGTTGGGTTTCCAGAATCAGAATCATCATTCACTGAATCACCACTTGGATCTGTACCATCTGCTTGTGCTTCATTGGTAACTACTCCTGCATTGACATCATCTTGCGTAAGCGTATAAGTTGCCGTAAAAGTCAATACATCCATAGGTGTTGCATCAAAAGCATCGCCGTCTCCATCTAAATCATCGCCACCCATTTGATACATAGGTACTGGAATTGGTCCTGTTCCTGTAAAGTTTGTTTCTGATACTGTAATATCAAATACAGTTACATTACCCGTATTCTCTACAGTATATACATAATCAATCTGATCACCAGCATTAAGTCCTATTGGGGCAGTATCTACATACGTACTACTCTTAGTCAATACAATCATACCATCTGATGGTATCAATGTATTTGTAGGGTCATCAGTAGCGCCCGTATCATCATTGGCATTTCCAGAATCAGAAGCATCCATTACTGGATCTCCGTTTGGATCACTACCATCTGCTTGTGCTTCATTCGTTACAATACCTGCATCAATATCATCTTGTGTTAAGCTATACGTAGCTGTAAACTGTAATACATCACCAGGATTGGCATCAAAATCATCAGCTTCTAAATCTATATCAAACCCACCACCTGTATACATCGGTACTGGAATCGTTCCTGTCCCTGAGAAACTAGTCTCACTAACTGTAATATCAAATACTGTTACATTACCTGTATTCTCTACGGTATATGTATAGGTAATCGTATTGGTTGTAGCATCAAATACAGAACTCTTCACTATACTAAGCTCTGGACTCAGTGGTAATGGTGTTACTGTATCATCATCATCAGCGCCTGTATCATCTGCTGGATTACCAGAA
>CAYYSK010000072.1:0-14090 GCA_964474345.1 uncultured Flavobacteriaceae bacterium | reverse complement strand
TGTGTTCTCAGTTCGAACTATGTTATTACTATCTATGCCTACACTCTTTTTGTTAGAAGGTAGAGGAAGTATATTAAGTGCTCGACTAGGTTTAACTGATGATAGAGAACCACCATTTTTTGCATTTTTTGCTTGGGGAGATAATTCTATTGAGTTTGGTATGGGTGCTGATTTTCAAGTACCAGATAATGGTTTTATTCTAGATATATATGCTGAAGCACAAATGGGATTCTTCTTTGATTACCCTTCTGCTTGGTATGTTAATTTTGGCACACGAGATACGCCAATTACAGCAGAAGTACTTACTATCTTAAGAGGACAGTCCTATTTAATGCTTTCTGCGCAAGGAATTGAAGCAGGTGCACGCTTAGATTTTGAATTAAGAAAACGTTTTGGACCCGCTAAAGTGCATATTTATGCATACTTGGAAATGGGTGGCTTCGTGAGTTTTGAACGTCCGCAAATAGGAGGATATATAGCTGCTGGTGGAGGCATTGATATTGATATTTGGATTATAGGAGTAACTTTAGAACTGAAAGTTATTTTCTCAGCAGAAGCAGGAAAACCATTCCTTATTTATGCCGAAGTACATTTACGTGCTTGCGTGAAAATTTTGTTTGCCCGCGTGTGTAAAAGTTTTACAGTGAAACTGAAATGGGAGAAAAATAAAACAGTAGATCGTTCCCCAGTTCCTCCACTTCCTTTCTCAACAGAAAATGGTCAGTTAGATCGCACAGAAGAATTAGTCAAAGGGGTTCATATGCTCACTAATGAAGATTTTGAGCTTGATTATTTAGGGATGAATAATCCTCCATCTAGCCCTAGTCAAATAGCAGCAGATGCCATTATTCCATTAGATACATTTATTGAACTCAAAGTAATTAAAGGATTAGTGCCTGGAGCAATATCTTCTAAAATAGGAGGGTATACATTTCCTCCTGAAAAACATGTAGATCTTATCCCTCCTCAGCGAACTGTAACTGGAGGACATGAATTACGTCAAGTAAAACATCGTTATTCTATAGAAGATATACAGATTAAAGCTTGGAATGGAAGTTGGCAAAATTATCATCCCTTTGAAGCGGTTGTACATCCAGATAATAGACCAGAAGTAGCAAATTTACGTATTGGATACTGGCAGCTTAAGGAAAAACAATATGATACGATTCGCTTATTAGCAACGACTCCTTTTACATATATGGAAGCAGGAGAGCCAGGATGGTCTATTCCTGAACAATATGGAATTACTCCTTCTACACTTTATTGTAGCGAAGAATTACGAGAAGAGGATTGTGCTAATGTTTTAGAGATACCACTAGGTAATCAGTATTATATTCCAACAATGTTCAATGCTCATTTTATAGATGGCGCTTATTTTGTTCTAGCAGGTCAGAATGGTTATGATATTACTAATGGAGTAGTAACAGTAGTTCTTGACGATTATATGGAAGTTTCTAATGTAACAAATGCACATGGCTTTGCCCGATCACTAGCGTTTGGAAATGAGAATTCTCTAATCATTCGTTTGCCTGAACCATCTGTAAGAACTAGTTTAAAACTTACAAGTGATGCAGAAGGTGTTACTATTGATTATTATAGAACTATCATCAATGATGGTATAAGTCAAGTTCAATATGCTCTTATTGAATCTACCTATAAAACGGCTAGTGAATTACATAATGTTGTTGAATATGCTAGTTCTCAATATCATATAAGTAAGATTATAGTTAATCCAAAAAAGTGCGATGGACTAAGAATAGAAGATATAAAGACAAGACTAGCGAGATTAGATGCATTATTATATTCTAGGGCTAGAGGGGATGTATCAGATAATAGTCCAATAAAAAACAGGAGATATACGGCATATTTAAGAACGCTAAAAAACCTCAAAGCTACTTGTTGTAAAGAATCAGGCGGTACTACTTGTGATAAAGATGATATAGTATGTAGTTTTCACGATACTCTTAAGACAAACTTATATGCTTGTATAGAAGCTATAGGTATTCCAGGCGGGGATTCAGAAGTTAAATCAAACTCCAATATTCCTGTTTCAGTTAAATACGAACCCTATAGAAATTGTTTTACAAGATTTATAAGAGAGATTAAAATATTTAGTGCTCAATATCCTGAATATAATTTGCAAAATATACTTCAACCAACATTAGAGGATTTAGAGGTATATCCTAATGGATTTTTTGATGATAATTTATCTACTGCATTATTTATGGCAGAGCGAATATTATCAATTATTTACGAATTAGGTAATTGCGACTGTGATCCTAAACCAAGAGAGAGTTGTGTTACTTCACTTCAAGAAGTATGTTGGTTAACTTTGGAAAATCATCAATGGAATGAAACGATTCCTGGCTCTGAAGCTATAGCAGCAGAGCATCAAGATATGATTGATGCCTTACAAAAAGCAGCACAGCCTATTTGGAGACCTAATACCTCATATTATATAAAATATACATTAAAAGACGAGGTAGATAATGGAGAAAGCAATCCAGGGACATATGATTATTATTATGGATTCAGAACAGCAGGACCATTAGGTCACTTCCATAAACATCCTAATGTCGACTATCTGCCTAATGGAGCAACAGAAGAAGAATATACACTTACTTCATTGCAATCATATATCGATTATAATCGTTCGTACCCAAATGCTAATGGTAATTTATTAAGAGCTAAGCCATTGTTTTATGGACATCATCAATGTCGTATTGATTTGTTTTTCAATAAATCGCTTACCAAACATATGCTTAATACATGGCATCCGTATTTAGGAATGCCTGAATTAGACGGAGCATTACATATCGCTATTAAAGATCCGGTGACTGATGTTATTATACCGTATCCGCTACCTGCAGATTATAGTGAAGAAACAGTCCCTCTAGCAGATGAAGATATTCCAGTATGGCAAGGTGATAATGACCCGTTATTACCAGCCCATATACAGGCAATTAACAATATGATTGAAAATGGAGAGGTATCCTGTGAAATTCAACTTGGAGATCCAATAGTTCCTAATAGTTCATTTTATACAGTAACACTTACTAATTTAAAACCACAGAAGTTGTATACGGCACTTTTCTATAATGCTTTTGAGGTAACTAATAATAATGTAGTTAGTGAGCCAGTACATAGATTTGTATTCCAAACATCAAGGTATCCAGATTTTAAAGCTCAAGTAGAGAGTTATATTTTATCTGATGATAATCAAAATACGGCGCATGCTATATATGATATTTCAGTTGATTTAGATGTTGCATCAATTAATGCGGCATATACATTAGTAGAAGCTGGAGTTGGTCCAATAAGTGATCCATGGGAAACACAATATCTTCATCTATTTGATAGAGCTACAGAAGGAATATTTGGCATTAATCCAATAGATCCACCAGCAACTACAGAATTTAATAAGATTATAAATTCTAACACTGGTGATGTAATTGCATTATTGATAAAAAATCCTGAGCCTTTCAATGACCCTAAGATTCCTTTAAATAGTATTGACGGAAGTACTCAGGAAACACTAAAACCTACTATAGCCGTAACATTTAATAACGGTAATATGAATGGTGCTTACAAAGTATTATATAGTAAAGATTATTCTCAGGTACTCATTATGCATTCCAGCAAAAAGATAACGACTTCAACATTAAATATCAGGTTTGGATATCTCCGATGGGAAAACGGAAACGAGTATGTAGAGACAGATAGTATAGTAGTAGAGAATATTTTAATTAACGAATAAAAAGAAACGAAATGGGATTCTTTAAAACATATATACAAAATACCTTTATACAAGGTAGGATTTATGAAATTGTTTACAGTAATAGCTATTATTTTGTTATAGGTAATCTTTTTACCAATGATGACAGTTCCATGATTATGAAATTAGATATAAATGGAAATGTAATTTTCAAAAGATCTTTAAAAATTGAAGGTGTTAACACACTAGCTTTCAACATGACTGTGGTTAATGATGGTAATATCATTATTAGCGGTAATTTGCAGGGTATTGGTACAAATGCATTTGTGTTAAAGTTAGGATATTCTTCTGGAAACATTTTATGGATAAAAAAGTTAACAAGCTCTTTTGGAAATATTGGACTATCTACATATACAGAAAAAATAAATAACAACAGATTCGTATCATTAAGTCTTAAAGCTAGTATTGTAAGTATTTTTTCAGAAAGTGGAGACCTTATTGTATCTAAAAGATTATGGTCTGAAAATTCACTGATTGGAAGAGGGGTTTATTCTAGTCTAGATGGAAGTAAAATATTATTTACTTGTCATGATTCTAACTCTGTTGATCCTGACCAAGGGACAGTTCTTATTGTAACAGACAGTAATTTAAATTTACTAAACTCTTTAAGAATTCCACAGTTATCTGACAATTTATTTGAACAAGATGCAGCCTTTATTAATAATAATGAGATAGTTTTTCAAGGGCAAATAGGTACAAGTTCTAATGCTTCCCATTATTTAATAAAGTGGAATATAAATGATTCAACACCTACTTTACATGGAATATTCTTTCCTGCAAAATATGGTTTTAATCACAGAAGTTTTCTTTTTCAGAATAATAAAATCTATTTAAGCTTTATTAATATATTAGAAAGTAATAAAGATGGAATTGCAATTTTTGATACAAATCTTAATTTTATTGAAGCTAACGGTTTAGATGAGGATGGCGAAATTAATATAAATAGGAGTGGACGTCTAAATTTTGGAGTGTTATCTTCTAACGGGAATGAGTTAATTAGTGTTGTAGAAGATCTTAATTCAGCAATACTAGTTAGTAATGATCAAATTGATACTTGCATAACAGTTCCTAGAAATATTGCTTATACTGATTATTCAAGAACAACTATAGAGTCTATTGTTTCAATAACAGATGTTTCATATGCAATTACGACTCCTACATACACATTAGGTAGTTATCCAAATGAGTCTATCTCGATACATTGTGATGATATTCCAGAAGTCGATTTAGAATTAAGCACTATTACTGCTAGTCCTACCGAAATTATTGCAAATGGAACTTCTACATCAGTAATAACAGTTACATTGAAAGATGAAGATGGAGTTACTATTGACTCTAGTCCATATAATGTAACTATTGATACTACAGTAGGAACTTGGCAAACCTCTGTTCAAACTACAGGAAATGGAATATATACAAGAACTTTACGCTCTTCAACTACAGAAGAAACAGCCTTACTACAATTTACCGTTCAAGGAGTAGGTCAAGGTGAGGATACAGCTACGGTAGAATTTATTGAGCCTGGTTCAATTATCAATATTAAAGATAACACTGCATTACAGTCTCCACACTTATATTTACAAGCAGCAGGGTCTAATGGTCAAGAAAGCACCAGAGGAAGACATCTTCGTTGGGCTTTAAGAGGTGCTTTAGGAGAAAAGCATCTTCCAAAAGGGAGTTATGCTACGTCTAATGTTAATTTTAATAAACCTAAAGATTATGTGCGTATATATAGAGCAGCTTATACAAAGAAGGTTGTACATCTAAATTTTATTGAGCATTCACCTCAAGTAGTAGATAATACAAATTATCTATGGATATATAGAATAGGAGATAAAGATTTTAATGTGCGTTTTAGTAATACTATTAAGTATAATCAGCTATTAACTACTATCAATCCGCTATCTCAATCAACAGAATTTCTTATAGCCTATGTAGGAGAAATTTTAGAGATTGAAAGTGCTACGGGGCTTTTCTTTGCTGCAACCTGTAATTTTAATCCAGCTTTTTCAGCTATAGAACCTACTGCAAGAATTGAAACATTGTCTGTAGAAGCAGATACGCCTATTTCAAATAGAATTGTATCTAATAGACGCAACTTATCTGGAAATATTGGAAGCTCTCTTAGACTTTTGTGTGAGAATGGAAAAATAGTACGAGGTTATACCACTGGGTTACATATTGGATCTATTGATTTTGAATTTTATGATGTACTTATTAATGATATTAACTCAACAACAGGTTGGGATGAACTAGGCGATTATGCACTAACACTCAACACGAGTACTGCATATAAACAATTAGAGCCATCGCCAGGTGATGTGCATGGGATTTGGCAACGATTTAATGATGATGCATACGTAAATATTAATAACTATCATAAAAGATGGGAAGGTTCTGTAGAAGCTGGAGATCGTAATATAAAACAAGTTGTAGACAAGTATATATCCTTGAGTAATCAAGCTGCTAACCCTACAGCTGTAGAATCAATACCATTAGGCAATGACCCCAATGATCCAACAGATTATGTTTCGATTTCAAATCTAGACTTGCTTAATATTGCTGCAAATGATTACCATATAGCTCGATTACTTGGATTAGGGATTTTAGATATAAGTACGCCTCAGTCTTTTCAAACTAAAGATAACAAAACAGGAAGACAAGTTTCTATTCAAGCATACAAGAGTCCACTATATGTATATGTTGCAGAATATTATACAGTAGCAGATCTTGAAGATGGACAAGGCAAGCGAGATGTACATCATCTTTTTATGAGCTTGCCAACATCGGATGCTACAAGCCGTTTACCACTACCAGTAGATTTAAATAATATAGAGACAGGATTGTCTATAGGCGATATGATACTTACTGATGAAGATGGATATACACATGATGGTTTATCTCGTTATGTACGTTTATATAATGAAAACCTTCCAGAAGATCAGATCAATGTTCCATTTTTTAACTCTAGTAATTATATTAATTTAAGTGCTATTACTGACACTGTGTATGGAGGTTTAGAATATAAAATGAATCTGGAAGAGGAATGGAGAAAACCAGAACTTCCTAAAGACATACGTTATGAAAATGCTGTTCCACAAGGAGAACAACCACATTTTGAATCACGATTCCTAATTATCCCAAGCGATAATAATGCGTATCACACGCATAGGCAAAGAGCTAGTGGTATGCATCACTATAGTAGTTATGGGATTAATTGGTTTTCAAGAGCAAGATCAAGTGGTTCAACAGTATCAATAAATACATTACTTCGTCCAAAAAATCCATTATTACCACCTTCAAATGCCGCTGCGCTTTTAATACGAAGTGAAAGCCCTTTATTATTGACATCGGCACATGAACAAAATCGATTAAGTGAAATTAATCTTGATGAGGATAGAACGCTTATTAGGTTATCATTTGATTATCATAGTTATCACGAACTTAAAAATCATCAAATTTCTGTAGACGACTCTATTACGAATGAAGAGTTGATCGCTGATACAAATAGTATATACCCAGACAATGATGAGATATTTGCTGAAAATATTGATATATTCTTTAGGAATGAAGTTCCTAATAATATTATAGGAAAAGCATTAACGGTTGTTGACCATAATTCTGAAGAAACACTTTCTATTATTCAAACAGGAGACTACTTTATTGCAAGTACGGGACAAACAGTAGTTCCTACTGTGACTCCAGGGACAGAAGACAATTATATTGGTGGTTTCTTTACGATGGGTACTGATAATTACTTGATACAAGCAGTTACGCAATCTGCTCAAGGACCAAAATTTACGGTGTATAAAAAAGAGATTACAGAATCTATTGTAAATGGAGGAATGCCTTCTAATCAGACAAATGGAGAACTAGTTTCTCCAGAAATTATAGGAGATGGATATTTTATGGCATTTGAAAATATGCAAACCCCTGATAACTGGGAAAGCCCTAATCCAAATTCGTTTAAGATAACAGTGGGTAATAATTGGGGTATTCACAGAGAAGTTATCACATTGGTTGATGATGATGGGATTGAAGACCGTTATTTAGAAAAAACACGTGGTATTTGGTCAGACTCAGGGTCAAATCACACTACGATAGAATCATTAGATGAAAATGGAAATGTAAGTGCTCAAAACACAGGATTATATAGAATTACATTTCATGGGATTCAATTGAATGAACATTCACAGTACAATGAAAATGGAGTATCAGTTGAATGGAGTTCAGGTATCGTGCGTTTATTTACAGAAAGCACTGTTAATTCTGGAATTCCTACAGGATCACGTAAAGTGTTACCAGTTCTTAAAATTGAAAACGTTATACGTCAAGGACAAACTGCTCCATTCAATGATTTGGTTATATATGCCCAAGATGGATCTTTTGACCCTACAGATACTGACTATGATGCTATTCAAACTGGAAATAACATAGAAGCAAATTTCTATCCTGGATATAAGGTATACTTATATTCTGATCCAGGTTTCGGACTTACAGAAAATAATATTCTTCCCAGTGAAGGGGAAGGAATGCGTTATTCAATTTTTGGTTTTAGAAGTCATGATACTGATGATGATTTCTTATCAAGAATAAGTGTCCCTGCTGTAATGTATGCGCAAGAACTCATTGAAGCTTTACCTCCTGAACAACCAGAAGGAGGAGTGTATGCAACACGTCCTGACTTTTATGGAAGGTCAACTTATACTTTTACAACAAAGTATCAACATAAGCCTCATGGCGTACTCTTTTACAGAACTAACGATGAAGCATTACTCAATTCATTGTATGAAAAAGCAACGGTAAGAGAAATTCGGGAACAGCTATCCTTATTAGGAGGTAATAATGAAGAGTACTTGAATAATCGTTGGCAGAATTTTATGAATTTTGGAGAACTAGAAACTGATGGAGATTATAAAGTATATCCGCCAGTAGATGTTTCTAATGATGGTTATAAATTTCCAAACCCTGATAAAGTGTCATTATACGAGTGGGCAAACAATATATTAGGAGAACTAGGACAACCTCTCATTACAGAATCTCCAGGAGATTTAGCAGTAGGTGATCCTAAGATTCTACATTTTGTAAAAGGATATATATATAATGCTTTTGCTCCCCTCGCTGAGATTCCAATTTTATATCAATATCTTAATGATTCAGAGTATCAACCAATTGCTAAAAAACAAGTTGTGTATGATCGTAATGGGCACATATTACCCCCTGTAGATCCTAAAACGTTAGGTCCAGATGATGAAGTGCCTGAATTTGATATGGCACCAATGATGAAAATTATTGGAAATACACCTAATGAAACATTATTTACAGATTTTACATTAGACGGAACATCAAATAACTTGTATTTCTATGGTGCTAAAGAATTGAGTACTCAAATGAAAATGAGTGATTTCAGTCCATTTTTAGGACCCATTAAATTAGTAAATACGAATGCTCCTGAAACTCCTGAGATTAAAAGGATCATGCCTGTATTAGCAAATAATATACTTGGAATATCTCCTAAAATACAATTAGAAATCAATGCATATCCAACGGTTCAGAATATTAAAAAGTTAACGATTTATAGATCAACAAATCGTTTAGCAGCACAATCAGTACGAACAATGGATATAGTAAAAGTTATTGATCTTGAGACAGAAAATTTATTAGGTAACCCTATTTGGACAGTAACTGATGCTTTTGAAGATCTTTCTGAAGTACCCTATGGAAATCCTTTATTCTATCGAATAACTGCTTCTAGAGAAGTTGAATATGCAGATAAAGATGGAAATATTATTACTGAATATGCTCCTTCTAAATCTTCAAAAATTTCAGCAAGTGCTATTGTGGAAGTAGCTAATCCAATTTCTCCTACATTGAGTTATACATCAGACCCAATCACTGATGATAGTAATGAATTGCATAACATAGTTTTAGAGTGGAATAAGACTTGTTTTAATGGAAAATATCACCTCTATAAAATGAATAGTAATGGAAACTGGAATAAGATACACGAACTTACTACTAATGACAACGTTATTCAAGTACCATTATTAGATACAGATTTAAGTCAAGATAATTTGTTAGTTGTTAATAATGAAGGGCTGAATATATATCATCACTTCAGAGTTATAGCTGAAAATACATCTGGAATGCTAAGTACACAAGAAAATATATTAACTATTCCAAATACTGAAATATCAAACTCAACGGGTATCGGATCGATAACTATTGGATCAACATTCACAATAAGTAATTAAAAAATAAATATTATGCCAATAAAAAATAGACAGCAATTAAAATCAGTTTTTCAAGACGGAGATACACCTCAAGAAGCTAATTTTGTAGATTTAATAGATAGTTCTTTAGCTAGAAAAGCATTTTTAGATTTTACAGGGAGATATTATTTCTACGCCGATAATAGATGGATTGGAACAAATCCAGCATATGGTCAAGCTACAGAAAATTATAATTATTCGCACGGGACAGGAGCAAATCCTAATATCAGATGGAATTCTTTAGGAATTGGTTTCCTACCTCAAGGAACAATCTTACATAGTATAGAATGTATAGGTAGGGTTAATAGTACTCAAATTGAAAGAATAGAAGTTCAATTATCTGTACAAGGAAATAATTTTGATGATGGAGGATTTAATACAGCTGCTAGCTCGCAAAATCAAGTTGTTCTTGCTCCCACTATTCTTGAGAGTTCAGCACCTAATCTTACTTACCTTCATCGACAGTCAATTGATTTAGGAAATTATGTGCTAGACAAAGATAGAATTATAGAGTTTTGCTGTCGCCCAGTAGGAACATTAACAGGAACTCGTTATTGGACAGCTCAACGTAAATTGATATATACAATACCAGAATAATTGCATATAACTTATTCTTTTAAATTTTACTTATAGAAATATCTTAAAAGAAATCATTAATTTAGTATTGATTATCAACCTATTAATGTTAAATAAAATTATAGATAATATTAGGAATGATAAGATTTCTTTTATCATATAAATTTACGTTGTTATGAAAAAAATTATACTTTTTATATTCTCTCTATCATTTTGTATAGTACTTAAAGCACAAGTCGCTACGCAGCCACCTAATCTTGAAATTTGTGATGATGATGGGGATGGCTTCGGCACATTTAATCTTACTATTTTTAATGATGTTATATCAGGAGGAGATGACACCTTAATGGTTTATTATTTTGAGAATTTATCAGAGATTGATGATAATTTAAATAGCATAGGTAATCCAAGTGCGTATAATAATATTTTAAACCCTCAAACAATTTTTGCAAAACTAGAAGACCCTAATACAGGTAATTTTGACACAACCAACTTTAATTTAATTGTTTCTCCTTTGCCAGATACTTCTTCTGAGATCGAGGATTTTACTATCTCAGAAGTTCCCTTTGATGGCTTTGCTACTTTTGATTTAACAGTTAAGATTGATGAAATATTAAATGGTCAAAGTCCTAATCTTTTTGAAGTTTCCTTCTTTTTATCTCAGGAAGATGCAGATATTTCTAATAACCCTCTGTCTGATCCTTCGCAGTATGAAAATACGACGGCAAACTTACAAACAATCTATGTTGGAATTTCCAACGTAAACACCTTTTGTTATAATGCTTCCCAATCTTTTGATCTTATTATATTAGAAGGTGCTATCATTGAAATAGAACCTGAAAACATCTTTATCAACGAAGGTGATGATAATGGTTTAGCTGTTTTTGATTTAACTGTAAATGAATCTCAAATGCTAGGTAGTCAAGACCCTTCGATTTTTTTATTTTCTTATCATACAACTATTGAGGATGCAGAAAATGCAGTTAATGCAATCTCAAGTCCTGAAGCATATCAGAACACAGAAAATCCACAAACCATTTATGTCCGTTTAACAAATAGTAATTCTGGAGGATTTGCACGAACTAGTTTTGAAATAGAAACAGATGGGGTTTTAAGTATAGAAGACTCTAACCTTAATAACTTTAAAATTTATCCAATTCCATCAAGTGAAATAATAACAATACCATCGCTTAACTTGGGTGAGAAAGTATTGGGGAGTATACTAGATATTAATGGAAAAGAAATAATGAATTTTGATATTCTTCCAAGTGTAGAAAATACCTTACTACCAATATCAAATTTATCTTCTGGTATCTATTTTATAAGATTTATTTCAGATGATATTCATGTAGTAAAAAAGTTTATCAAAAAATAAATAATAATGCTTGTACTCTTAGACAACGGCCATGGAGGTCTTATAAACGGAAAATATCAAACTCCAGGTAAACGCAAAGATTGGGGTGATGGTAATGTAATCTATGAAGGTGAGTTTAACCGTGCTATTGTAAACGGGATTATACAGGATCTCACGGCATTAAAGATTCCCTATGTAAATATCGCTCCAGAATATAGAGATGTAACACTGGCTACACGTGTACGTCGTGCTAATATATATGCACATAAACAGTGTTTTTATCTAAGTGTACATGCTAATGCTGGAGGAGGTATAGGTAGTGAAATTTTCACATCGCCTGGAGATACAAAAAGTGATCGCATTGCTACTATTTTTGGGCAAGAATATAAAAATACCTTTCCAGATAGAAAGTTACGTACCGATTTTTCTGATGGAGATCTTGATAAAGAAGCACGTTTTTATGTGCTTACCAAAACCAAGATGCCAGCCATACTTACAGAAAATTTCTTTATGGATAATAGAGAAGAATTCAATACGATATTAATGACAGCAGCAGGACGTTCTAAGATTATAAAATATCACGTAGATGCGATCAGAAGAGTGCGTAGTTCTATGAGATAAATAGGATGAAAGAATGTATTGTTATGATACTATATACGCTTTCGCGAAAGCGTATACACAAAGATAAATAGCTAAATATGAATGTTTTTAATAAGACTATTATATACTATTTATGACGTAAAAGCTCCTTCCCTCATTGAGGGAAGGTGGTTGGATTGAGGCACGAAATACAGACGGAAGGGAGCAAGGAGATTCTGTATTGTAGCCGTATCTAAATAAACTACTCTTCAATCTCCTTTAAAATACGCTCAGAATTACGTAAAATACCTTTGTAACAACGCATAACAACCCATATAAGAAGCCCAAAAAAGATAAGCATAAAAGGGATTGCAATGCCTAGTTTAGGGTCAAGTGTTTCAAATAAGTTCTCATCATTAAACAGCTTTGCAGAAACAGGAACTGTAAGTAACATAAAAAGAAAACTGATCCCTATGTTTAATTTTTGAAAATTGACAAATTTCCTCTTTTCTTTTGCATACGTCTCCATGGTTTCTTTATAATTCATAGTTGTAATATTTACACGTTGCATTCCTCGTATTGTTTTTAAAGAGAGTATAGGAAGTATAGCAAGAATGAGGACACATAAGATACCAGATATTTGTAATGCGAATGTGTCTAATGATTTAAAGTTTATAAGGATGGCTACCAGAGCTGCATAGCAAATCACGCTTCCTATTTTTTCTCCAGTAAATATTTTATTCCATTGTGAGGTGTATTTTTGTTGTGTCATTTTGAGTATAATTTCGTCTGTTAATTGTTTTTGTTTCTCTAGTTCCTGGCTCATTTGTGACCAGGCTGCTTGCATTTCTTCAAGTTCCATAGTATTATTGTTTAACCAGTTGTGTTCTTAGTTTCTCTTTAATGCGAGAGATGCGTGTGGCTACTTTACTTCTAGAAAATCCAGTAATTGTGGCAATCTCTTCATATTTTTTACCTTCTAATAAAAGAAGGATGATTCCTTTGTTGACATCAGAAAGTTGCCGTATCTGAGCATACATTTCTGCGAGTCGTTCTTCCAGAATCGGATCATCAGGTTCATATTTGAGATGTAGATTGTCTATCCCTACGGCAGTCCCTTTTCTTTTTTTAAGAATGTAAAGGCAGTATTTAACGCTACACGATACATCCAAGTACTTGCTTTTGAATCTCCTCTAAAACTGTCAAACCCTTTCCATAATTGAAATACGATATCTTGATACAGATCCTTTTGATTCTCCCGTGTATCACAATACACTCGTGAAATCTTAAAAATGATCCCTTCGTTTTCTTTTATGAGTTGTGTAAATGCTTCTTCTTTGCGCATTAAAGATGATGTTTGTTCTATTAGTAAGATAAACATTAAAAAAGTCGCAAAAAAGATTACTTTTTTTCAAATCGTTCGTATTGAGGTGTTTTTGTATGTTTGCTTAAAGCGAAAAAAGAAAAAGAATTTTTAAGATATGAGTTGGATAAAAACCCTAGGATATGAGGAAGCAGATGGCCCTTTAAAACG
>CAYYSK010000071.1:0-14097 GCA_964474345.1 uncultured Flavobacteriaceae bacterium | reverse complement strand
TGTAGTGTGGAACTTCAATTAGCATTAATAATGCTCAATATCAATTTATTTTATAATATGTAGTCTCAATAGTAAATGATTTGATTGTTATGAATATAGATCTTTTAATGTGGATGATTTTTTCTGTAATACTAGTAGTTTTATTATGGATTATGCCTAACTCGAAAATAAATACAATAAGAAAATTATTGACTTCTTTACTTCAAGTATTACCAATCACTAAAATTACACAAGCATATATAGCATATTTGGATAGGAATAGTAATCAAATAGATAACTCTTAATCATTATGTATATGCTTTCGCGAAAGCGTATAAAATATAAAAGAGACATATTTTCAATAATAAGTATATTGTCACAAAACTGTACAAAAAGCGTCTATCTTAGTATAGCTAACTAACATTTATGTTATTTGAACCTCAAATTCCAGAATTATTACGTCATATAGACCACTATTGGATTGTGGATGATATTACAAAACTATCCTTTGGAAATAATCAATTATATGCGTACCCAGGAATTACACCTGATATGATTATTGTATTAGATGGATATTATACCATTACGTATATGGGGAAAAAGTATAGTTCTAATAGAAGTCAACTGTTTAGCTTTATTCATAAAGAAGTAGTCATGGATTTAACACATCTCAGATCTTGTATTATTATAAAATTTAAATCTAGAGGTCTTTCTTCTTTAAAACCTTTTCTTGACATTAAAGCAGATGCGCTTATGAGAGACTCTATAGCATTTACAGGAGATGTTTTTGATATTAGAATAGAAAATTTTAAAGCACACTTAAAATTGTTATCAGCTTCAGAAATTGCAAATGAGTTAGATCAATGGTTATATATGCATTATAAAAAAGAACGCGAAGGGTTTGTCGTAGAGATGGCTCAGGAAATAAGTGCTACCTGTGATTTAAAAACCATTATGGATGTAACAAAGTATTCTTATTCTACGATAGAACGACATTTTAAAAGAGATACTGGATTAACACCTAAAAAGTTTCAGTCATTACAACGGTATAAACAAGCTGTACGAGAGTTGTATGTTACTCAAAATGCAGATTGGCAACATTATGTGCATGCCTATGGATACTATGACCAGAGCCATTTTATTAAAGAAATAAAGAAATACACTTCATTTACACCAGCTCAGTTATTACAAACTCCTGCTTTTATTCAAGTACGACCTCAATATTCATGACGAATTTTTACAATGGTAGCTTTCGCCAAAGCGTCATCTTTGTAAAAAAAAATAAAATAATGACAATAAGATATTACATAGTATGTTTGGCTTTGTGTCTTTTAAGCTGCAAGAGTCAAAAAGAAGTTATAAATTATGAAGGTACACCAGAAGAGGTGTTTACTCGTATTTTAGATGATGAGGTAAGCTCTCCAGAAGACAATGTTACGGGAGTTTCTCTTACTGTAATTTCTCCTCAATTAGGAATAGATTTTTCTGGAGCTTCTGGATATGATAGTAGAACCAAAGACAACGCATTATCGGCTGATCAACCATTTAGAATTGCAAGCCTGACAAAAACTTTTGTATCTACTGGTATTTTACGCTTGCGCGAAAAAGGACTAGTAGATATAGACGACCCAATTACTGATTATATTTCTGATGCGCATATAGCTATCTTAGAAAAAGGAGGGTATACGCCTTCTAAAATAACGATAAAGCAGTGTATGATGCATACCAGTGGTCTTTTTGATTATGCCGAAGGGAATATGGATTATATCACCGAAGCGTCTAAAGATCCAAATAAGCGTTGGACTCGTACAGAACAGATACAATGGGCTATGGATCATGGGAAACCACAAGGAAATCCCGGTGAAAATTACCATTATAGTGATACAGGGTATGTCTTATTAGGCGAAATCATTGAGAAAAAAACAGGAAAAGGACTTGCAGAAGGTATGAGAGAACTGTTGAAGTTTGATGACTTAGGAATATCATCTACGTGGTTAGAATCTTTAGAAGATCGTCCACAAGGACTGCCTACTTCTGTAAAAAGGTACCTCAATGAGATAGATGCAACTTTTTGGGATAACTCTGTAGATCTCTATGGGGGAGGAGGATTACAATCTACTACGAGAGATTTAGCTGTTTTCTTACAAGCCATGTTTTCTGGAAAAATATATGATAAACAGGAAACGTTGCCTGTGATGCTTTTAAAATCAGAATTTACTGGAGATCCATTGACAGAATACCGTTTAGGCTTTGAATATATTAAAGGAAAACAATCAAAGATAGAAGCTTACATGCATTCTGGTTTTTGGGGAACGTTATTTATACATTTTCCAACCTACAATTGTTCTATTGCGATTAATAATACGAATGATGAGAGCAACGGCGCTTTACAAAAAGTTATAGATTATGTACAATGGTTAGCAGAAAATCAATAATACGTGCAATTGCTACGTAATTTGATTATTGAATAATGAATGATAATTCTACTATTGAAGGTGTTTTTTTAATAGTAATATCTTGATCAAATAATCGTTCTAAATTATTTCCAGATAAATCTTCAATAATTGGTTTACATTTTATTGTATAAGTATTTTTATTCCAGATATTTAATGGCGTAAATTTTATATTTTTTTGATTTGAATTTATTATAAAATCTCCTTTGACATGATTACCAAAAGCATCTATAATTTGTAACGTATTTTGAAGACTACCATAGTCTAAAAGTTCTTTATATTGTATTATTATAGATTCTTTTGTTTGTGATGATGGAACTATAAATTTCCAAGAAGTAATAGATGGTTGTGTTCTATCTGGAGCGTTTACTGTAAAAGAATGTTTAAAATCCATTTTCATTGGAATTCCTTCTCGATCTTTTAGCTTTTTATCAATGATCAATGTGTATGAGGAATTTGGAATAAGAACTTCTCCAAATCGTTTATTAGGGCCTAAATCTCGTTTTTGTCGCCCTGGCTCGATCCATAGAGTAAGTAGTGTTCCGTCTTCAGATAATAATGGGGTTTCAAGAGGTAGTATAGCCCTTGCTACTTTAGTTGAATCATTATTATTAATAAGAGAAATATGATCGTATATCTTTGATGAATTAACAGGCTTTGAAAAGCGGATATACCATTTTAAGAAGTTAGATGGTAATGTATCTGAGTTGGGATATAATGTTTCTACCTGCAAACGATCATAAAGTGGATTAAGATTTATTATGAATGGATACATTTCATTAGCAAAAACAACTGTGTAATATGTTTTTTTTTGAAAAGGAAGGAATGGAAGAAATTGAACTCCAGTTTCAGTTTGAATAAAACTACCTATAATTGCTTTTTTGTTTGTTATTTGAGAAGTCGAAGTAAATTCTCCTTTGTATACCTTAAAAGATATGTTTTTTGAATCTTTGGAAACTTCAAGTGTAATAGTATCACTTGTAAAAGAAAACCTTGGAGATTGAGCAATTATCTCCAAGGTTGTTATTAAAAGTAGTGTACTTAATACGATTCTTTTTAAAAATAGATAATACATCTATGATATTGCTATTATAACCAACGGTTACTACTCTTTTTTAAAGCCAGTTTTCCAGATGCTTCTCGTTGGATAAATACAAATTCTTTTTCATTGAGTTTATCAAGTTGTTGCACGTTCACAAACGGGAGGTTTATAAAATCTACACCAGCAGTATCTGCACGTTCGCTTACACGTGTTGTTAATGAATTTCCAAAAGATTCAATATCTGTTATTTTAATTTTCATTAATGCTCTATTTGTGTTTGCCATTAAGATATAACGAGCACCTTCTTTTTCCATTTCGATAATATCAAGTGGTGTATTCCAATTTCCTAATTCTGCAACAGTACGTCCCTTTGTATGAGCTCCAGGCTTTAATTCACTTAATGGAAATACTACGAGTGGAGTACACGTATAACTAGCAATAAGATGAGGCTGGTTATTGATTTGAGTAGTAGTAAATGCTTTGATAGGCGAAGCTGTTTCGTATTGTCCATGTGCTGCATGGTATATCTCTAGAGAACTTTCTTTTTGTTTTTGAGTAAATGGAAATGGAACAGATCTAAACGTAGATGCAAACTCTGCATTACTTAATCCAGATAACATCACGTGTCCATTTGCATACTTGATATCAGAGATAGCCCATTGACGTAATGATCTCCCACGTCTGTCCTTTGCTTCTGATGCAATCGCATTATTGACAACTGCCTTAGTGTAAGAAACAGATTGTAGAGGTACCATTTCTAAAGAATTATTATTTACTAGAAATAACATTGATTTCCCAGAACTATGTTGTGTTCCAATGTATATATTTTGGTTTACTGGATTTACAACCATATCTATGATTTGTAATTGATCGCTATCTGCTCCTAAAAGTTCGCTTAAAAGAGATTCAATATCTGGTATGTTTAACTTTTCATTAATTGCTTTTTTTGAAGTACTCATATCAATAGCAACAATTTGAGCTCCTTGACTATCTCCTATAAACAGAATACTTTCAGGGCCAAAAGCCATTGCGTTTATAGAGCCTATTTCTGGATTTCCAGTAATAAATCCATCTGTAAGAGAAGTGTTTGCAAATAGGGGAGTTAACAACAGCCCTAATGCCATGGTAAATAGTATCTTTTTCATTTTGTTGGTTTTAGGATAAAAGTAGTTAAAAAGATGGTGCATGAGAGTGAAAGAAATGTTAAGTGTATTTTTCATTTTTAGCTACATATAGTAATGCCTCGTTAGAAAATAGTATTAAAATGAAAAAAATGTATTAACAAATACTTGAGACTTATTTATAAAAACATTGGCAATGTTCCTTCTGTGAGTTAAATACTTTCTTGATAACTAAAAATACCAATCATGAAAAAACTTATCTATTTTGCACTAGCACTGTGTTTTAATACCAATATTGAAGCTCAAAAGATTGTAGAAGATATTCCTAGTGCATATACTGTCATATATGAAGCAGATAAAGATGGAAATCAACTTTCAGGAAATCTAGATACGTTAGTACAGCTAGTACGTAGTGGAAATCCAATACGTGTAGGTTTGGAGATGAATCTAGTTAATCCAACAGATAATGGTAATTATGTATTAGAACATTGGTCTGATGCCGGTTTTATCTCTATACATCAAGGACATGTATTTGCTCAAATACCTTCTATTTATGGACAAGGGTCTTCTGCTGTACAACCAGAACTTAATCAAGATCCCTCTATGTTTCTTGTAAATAACAAACCTCATGGATGGGTAGCTATAGTTGGAACTACTGGAGTGCTTAGACAAAAAATGTTGCGAGATGAGCGTACGATTTCTTATATGAAAGATGCTGGTATGACCGATGAACAAGTAGAAGTGTTAGCCCTTTTAAAAAAACAAGTAAAAGTAAATAACGCGACACCTTCTCATATGGGGCTACTTGAAGATCGCGTACGTGTGAATACAGGAAACCCTCAATTATATGGTACTCAGCATGATTTTAATGAACTTGGACAAGCCTATATCAAAGATTTAGAGGATAGAGAGAATGTAAATAATCGTAGCGCTATACTAGGTATGGAAACTTTAGAGACTTATCTTAATGATGCAACATTATTTCACTTTGAAATGAATAAAGAATATCTAGCTATAAATGGAATTACTAAATCAACTTTATATCTAATTCCAGAAGAGTAAAAGAAATGGCATAATACTTGATTTATCCGAAATCAACCACCCAAAACTTCATTTTTAAAAACCATCAATTATGAAAAAAGCTGTTTTGTTGTGGCTATTATGCCTATGTACTATCTCGTATGCTCAAAAAATTCCTGTTGTAAAAGTTGATAATAAACCCTTAGGACTCTCTTCTTTAAAGATTGATGTAGTCATTACTGGTAATATTGCAACAACTACATACGATATGCAATTTTATAATCCTACAAATGCTGTGTTAGAAGGAGAATTAGATTTCCCTCTAGGCGATGGATTTTCAGTTTCTCGTTTTGCATTAGATATTAATGGAAAACTCCGAGAAGCTGTTGTTGTAGATAAAGAATTAGGTCGTATTGCATTTGAAGCTGTTGTACGTAGAAGGGTAGACCCTGCATTATTAGAAAAAGGAACAGGTAACAATTATAAAGCACGTATTTATCCTATTCCTGCTAAAGGGAATAAACGTGTTGTACTTGCTTATGAACAAGAATTAAAACTTACGGAAGGAAAACATTATTATGATTTGCCATTGACTTTTCAAAATGAGTTAGAAAATTTTGATCTGTCAATAACCGTTTTAGACCAAAGAATAAAACCTGTTATAGAAAAAGGAACTAAAGAACTTGGTTTTATACCCTGGCAACGAAATTATAAAAGTGTAGTTCACAAAGAAAACTATACGCCTAATACCCCTATACGTATTCAAATACCTGTAAACACAACTACAAAACAAGTAAGAGATCAAGAGTATGTTTACGTGTATACAACGCTAAATTCTGAAAAAAGACTTAGAAAACAACCTGAACAGGTTACCTTATTTTGGGACACTTCATTAAGTATGAAAGAACGAGATCTTGATAAGGAAATAGCAATGTTAGATGCTTATTTTACACATTTAAAATCAGTAAGAGTAAATCTTATTACATATAGTAATACCCTACAGGTTGAAAAATCTTTTACAATTAGAAATGGGAACTGGAAAATACTACGTCAGGTTTTAGAAAATGTAACGTATGATGGGGGTACAGATTATTCCATATTGGCTTCTAGGCCTGTAAATACAGGTGTTGTATTATTATCTAGTGATGGTATGTATACACTCAGTTCTTTTAATATATATAGTACAGTACCTATTTTTACAATAAATAGCGTTATAAAATCTAATCACTCTGCTTTACGAAAATTAGCAGATAGTACACAAGGTGGTTATGTAGATCTTACAAGAGTAGATATTAATGAAGCATTGAAAATTCTTTCTGAAACGCCTTTTAAATTTTTAAGATACACGACTACAAATAAACAAGCAGAAATTTATCCTAAAACTCCTCAAGTAGTAGTAAATGATTTTTCTATTGCTGCAAAGGGAGTAAAAAACGGAGATCATATTACGTTACAGTTTGGGTATGGTACTAAGGTCACCAAAGAACTTTCTGTTGAGGTTACTGACGCTTTCGCGAAAAGCGATATCATAAAACGTCTATGGGCAAAAGAAAAACTAGAGCTACTTACTCAAGACTCAAAAAAGAATAAAAATGTAATTACTGTTTTGGGTACCAAATATCAACTTGTTACTGATTATACATCTTTGATTGTACTAGATAATATGATGGATTATGTACGTTATAAAATTACGCCTCCTGAAGAGTTACTCAAAGAATATAATAGAATTCTTGAAGAGAGAGAAAAACATAAAGTATTTGCTCTTAGAAAAGAAGTAGAAACTGTTAATTCTGATAGGAGAAATACTGATTTTGAAGTGACAGAAGACTTTATTGAAAGTCCAAAAATAGTTGAATTTATGAGAGTACCTGTTCCCGAATCCATAGAAGTAGTAGAAGATGAAGAGATTATTGAAGAAGAAGTTATGGAAATGAACCTTATAACTCCATCGCCAAGGTCAGCTAGATATCAGGGGCTTGAAGTAGATTCAATAGGAATAAGTGAGGCTATAGAAATAGACCAAAACTCTATTAATGGAACTGTACCATTTGCTATTATAGAACAACCTCCTATGTATCCTGACTGTGAAGATGTTATTTCTAAAAAGGAATGTACAAATGAAAAGATAGCAAGCTTTGTACGGGAAAACTTTAGGGAATCAGTATATATTGATGAACAAGTGCTAGGTCCTGGTAGAGTACGTATTTTTGTACAGTTTGATATAAATGAAAAAGGTATTGTAAATAATATTAAGACAAGAGGACCTAACCAAGCTTTAGAAGATGAAGCAAAAAGGGTAATAGGGCTTCTTCCTAGAATGACATCGGGAAAACATGATGGAAAAAAAGTTGATGTTATTTATAATTTACCCATAACACTACAAATCCCAGATAATGGGCAAACGGCACCTACTTCTGTTGATATTATACCACGCTACTCTAAGTATAAAGGGAAGTTAATTGTAAAAGACAGGCGTGTTTCTACTCCATACCTTAAAGAGTTAAGAGAGATTAGGAATGTAGATAAGGCGTATGAATATTACTTGATTCAAAGAACCTCTTATAGAAAAATACCTGCTTATTTTATAGATGTAGCCAATTTTTTTAAAGAAACATTTAATCATGAAGTATATGCTAGACGTATTGTATCTAATATTCCTGAAATGGATGGAGATAATTACGAACTACTTAAAGTATTTGGATATCAAATGCAACTAGAAGATGCTCATGATATTGCTGCTTTTATTTTTGAACGTATTCTAGAATTACGCCCTGAAGACTCTCAATCATATAGAGATTTAGCGCTCGCCTATGAAAATGTAGGTAAATGTCAAGAAGCATTAGGTCTATTATTATCTATTGTTGATGGTAGTATTTATAAAAATAATAGACGACGTATTTTTAATGGTGTAAAAACCATTTCTGAAAGAGAAATTGAACATTTAATTAAAGAGTATAAAGACGATTTACAATTGGACAGTGTGCCTTCACATTATAAAGAAGTAGATCCTATGGATATCCGTGTTGTTGTTGATTGGAATCATAACGATACCGATATAGATTTACATATTATAGATCCTAATCTTGAAGAATGTTATTATAGACATAATAAAACGGAAATAGGAGGGAAGATGTCTCAAGATATGACACAAGGATTTGGCCCTGAAGAATATACTGTGAAGAAAGCCATTAAAGGCGATTACTTTATAAAAGTAAAATATTATGGATCACGTTATCAGAAAATCGAGACACCTACTTTTATGAAAGTAACCATCTTTAAACATTATGGAACACTTAAAGAAACTAAGAAAACACAAATACTTAGATTAGTCAAAGCAGATAATGAAGAGATTATAGCGAAACTTACGTTTTAATAAAGTATGTTAATCATGAAAAATGCCTTACAATCTTTTGAACTATAAGGCATTTTTCATAATATTTTATCTTATTGCCGTAATATCAGAGTCACCACGCGCATTTTGTTTTACTTTTGAAGGATTACCTGCATATCGTAATTCACTATCCCCATTTGCCGTAGCATTTAGCGTATTAGTTACTGTGACAATAGCTTGACTGTCTCCGTTTAAGGATATTGTTAAATCATTTACTGTAAAGTCTCTATTTTTAAATTCACTATCAGATTTTAAATCTGCAGTCATCGTCTTTGCAGAACCAATTACTTTGATTTGCGCATCAGATTTTGCTTGAACTATTAATGAATTTACTTGTAATGTTCCATTAAAAATAGCGTCTCCTTTGCAGTTTATATGAACTATATCTGTGGTAAGTGGAGTATTTAAAGAAACAACAGCATCAGATGAAGCATTATAATCAGTGATCATTTTTGTAGAGATATCTACATCAAGAATCATTTTTCCTTTAAACCACGTATTTTTCTTTAATCTTAAAAAGAGTGTATTTCCTTCTTTATAAACTGTTACATAGTCCATTAAATTACTATTTGCCTTTACAGTAATAGCATCATTGGATTGTAATAGATTAACATTTACATGAAAATCACTAGCAACATCAAGTTTTGTGTAATTTGAAAAATCAAATGACTTTGTTGAGGTATTACTAGATAATTTTACAGATTTTTGAGCAAATACCTGAGTACCTATAAAAATAGCAAGAATAAAAACGACGATTGATTGAGAATTCATAACTGTTGATTTTAAGATTGATGTTTACTATTGATTTGTTATATAGACCGAGCATAAAGTAAAGTGTTACAGTTATGATTCTAAATATATTTGTATACGCTTTCGCGAAAGCGTATACTAGAAACTTAAAATAAGAAACAAATTATTTTACGACTAAGGAATGATTTTTGATTGAATATCAAAAAGATTATATTTAATATAAATTGCTATGAAAATCAGTATTCTTACACTTTTACTTCTTTTTTCTACTTCACAAGTATCTTGGTCACAATCTCGATCAGAACGTAAAACGCTTATGCTTGAAAAAAAACGTAAAGCATATGAAGAAATTAAAACAATATTAGATAATGGTGCTTATGTTTTTGATGCAGAATGGATGCATCCACGTAATAGTACTCAAGTCAATTTGATAAATAATCCTGGACGTATTAGATTTTTATCGGTAGACCAACTTGATATGCATTTGCCTTATTTTGGGGTATTTAGAATAGGTGGAGGATATAATCAAAATATAGGTGTTGAATATCAAGGAAAAGTTTCTTTGTATAAAATTGCTCATAATGATGATAAACAAACATCTATAATCACTTTTGAAACAAAAACTTCTTCTGAATTATATAATATCAGAATGACAATACATAGTTCTGGAAGTACATCTGTTTTTGTGAACAGTAGTAAACGAGATGGAATACGTTATCGAGGTCAGATTTCTACATTAGAAGAAGAAACAATTACAAAGAATTAGTTTTCAATACTTGGGATTGAATAATAGCGCCTGTAATTTCTTTCACTTCAGTAGGTTGTAATGTATCTAATTCTAAATTTCCTATACGTACTCTTACTAACCTAAGTGTTGGAAACCCTACAGCAGATGTCATTTTACGAACTTGTCTAAATTTTCCCTCTTTAAGAATGATACGAATCCAAGTAGTAGGCCCATGACGATCATCTCTGAGTTTTTTTGAACGTTCAGGAACGTCAGGAATCATTGTTAATATAGAAGCTACACAAGGTTTTGTTTGGTACTTTTTACCATTAAAACCAATTTTTACTCCTTGACATAATGCAGTGATTGCTTCTGTAGTGATGGCACCGTCTACTTGCGCATAATATTCCTTTTCTATTCCAGATCGATTAATGATGTCACTTAATTTACCATCAGTAGTCAATAGAAGAAGTCCTTCAGATTTTTCATCAAGCCTCCCTATTGCCATAGTTCCTTTCGGAAAATCATATAATGTCCGTAAGAATTTCTTTTTACGTGCTTGTCGTTCATCATTACTTATCATTTGACTTATATAGCCGTATGGTTTATATAGTTTGAAATGATATTGTGTATTAACTGTCATAAGAAATTAAAATACTACTTATTAGAATATAATAAGTGTTTTAATTTAAAAAACCTATGTAATACTTTACTTATAGCAGCGGGATCTACTGGTTTTGAAACAAAATTATCACATCCCATTTTTAAAACTCTTTGTATATCTGCTTGTGTAGAGTATGCTGTTTGTACAACTATAGAGAGTTGAAGGTTTATTTCTTTTAAAATTTTAGTTGCCTTATGACCACCCATAATAGGCATTTGAATATCCATAAACACAAGGTCAATAGTCCTATTTTCGGTATAAAAATCTACAACTTCTTTGTAAGCTTACCTTCATATAAAATAGAGAAATAATTTTATTTAATCAGTTATCAAGAATATCATTCCTCTTTTTATAATCAATACTTTTTACCTCTTTGTATATAATAGTGTTGAGTTTTGATTTTTCTTTTACTATAACTATTCTTAATTATAATCTAATACAGAAACGACATTTAAGTTGTTTAAATGTTGTGTTTTTATAACTGCTTTTGAGTCAATATAATACTGAAGTACTTTAGCAAAAGTATTGTATTCTACACGTTCAAATGTGTAATCAAGGTTTGTTTCTAGGATGTCTAAATAGTCTATTTATGATTCCTTGTGTACCTCCAGATTCATCTTTGAAATTATTTGGAGAGTAATAAGAGAATACTGCTATTTTTATTGGTTCAGATGTAGCTAGTCAATTTTGTTCTTCAGAAATTAAAAGTTCTGTTTTGTTACAAGAAAACAATAAAATGCTATAGAAGATAATACTAGGATTTTTATAGGAAAGGTAATCAATACTTCATGAGTTGTTAGTCAGTTGATTGACTAAAGATAAAGAAAATTGACAAATTATTTTCGATTACTATATGAACACTAAAACGGAATCTAAATTTTAGAAATTCCATACAAGAATTCGACTCTTTTTATTACCATGTTGCATGTCAACAATAGAATGCGAAGCACTTAATTTGTTGAGTTGTTTACGTAATTTAGGAATAGTGTCATTTTTAGATACTAAAGTTGTAAAGAAGCCTACTTGATCTTTAAAAACAATACTTTGTTTAATCATTCTTTTTATAAATAATGCTTCTCCACCATTACACCATAGTTCATTAGACTGGCCTCCAAAATTACGTTTGGTGGAAGTTGTAAGATTCAAATTTCTATTTTTTTGAAAATTTGCTTTTTCAGCTTCTTTTGCTGAACTATAGAAAGGAGGGTTACACATGGTAAAATTGAAGTATTCTCCTTCCTGAATAATATTTTGAAATATATAGGCAGGATCTTTTTGATGCCTTATTTCAATATCAGTTAAAGCTTCTGTTGAATTTTGTCTAGCAACCCTAACAGAATTTTCACTGATATCTACCCCAACCATATTCCAATTATGAATTTGTGATCCAAGTATAGGATAAATACAATTTGCTCCTACACCTATATCAAGGCCTTTTATTCCTTTTGTATTTTTTATAATATCAGCTAGGTAATGTATATAATCAGCTCTACTAGGAACAGGTGGACAAAGATATCCGGTAGGCAATTTCCATTTTTTAATATTATAATGATGATGTAGTAATGCTCTATTTAATGCTGTAACTGCATCTGGATTTGAAAAATCTATAGTTTGATTTTTGTAATCATTTATATAAACGTAAGTACTTAGTTCAGGATTACATTTTTGTAAAATATTAAAATCATATGGCTTATTATGGATATTATTTGAATGCACTATGGGATTGTTTTATATCCTGCAATATATCAATATCCAATTATAGTTTATCTAATATATACTTCTATAGTCATATTTGAATTCCCCCAGTTAAAATTATTTCCTATTTGGGAATATCTATTAAACACATATGTAATATCTTCTACCTCATCAGTTTGTTCTATATAACCGTTTAAGGTATAAGTAATAGTTCTGTCCGTAGGAACAGGTGTAAGTTTTTCTGTATATAAAGCAGAGACAGTATTCATTTTTGAAATGCCAATAGTTCCAATCATTACCCCATCGCCTTGAAGTGGTAAAGAAAATTTTCTAGAACCAGCATTAGCCTCAATACCATCACGTAAAAAACGTATACCTATATATGAACTCAATGGGATATCAACTACTTCTGCTCCCATAGGTACGGAGTATGTAACTTTTACTACAGCTTCTCTGTTTGCTGGAATGGTAATTGTTTGTGACATTCCAATATCTATATTATTAACAGTTTCTGTACCTGGAAGAAGTGTCATCCTTACACTATTAGCAGCTTCTAAAGTAAAAATATCAAAAAGTGAAAGTCTATTTGATTTTACAACATTACCATTGTCATCAACAGCAAGAGTAGTAGAAGGAATAGCTCCTTCTGTAGGAGTGTTGCGAATTCTTAATTCACCATTTATATCAAGTGTCTTAGTAGGACTTGTTGTATTGACTCCTATTTGTGCTTGTGTGAAACTAACAAGTAATAGTGTAACAATAATAAGTAATTTTTTCAAATTTTTCAAAATAATCAGATTTGGGATTACAAAAGTATAGATAACAATAGACTATATTTTAGCACACTATGGTTTTTTCGATAAGTGATACAAAAAAATCGTTTAAATTCACAATTCTTACAGGAAAACCGTAAAAAAAACGAGTAAAATTCAATCAAAATTATGGTATTTTAAGATTTTTTTATGGCTTTATCATACTCAAAACGTCAATTTCATCTCTAAAAAGAACAATTTCAGTTAATTAAAATGTGTCATTTTGTTGCTTTAAATCTATAGACCATTTTTATACGCTTTCGCGAAAGCGTATATTTTATAATACTACTTCATTTTAGTTTAACATTAAACCCGAATTATGCATTAGAAAATCTATTACATCACAAAACAACTGCAAACACTATCACTACGCTGTATTTTTTACTTTAACTCCCCACCTTCGTGAGGACAGGCTACGCGGTGCTATGCTAAAAGCAAGAAAG
>CAYYSK010000070.1:0-14305 GCA_964474345.1 uncultured Flavobacteriaceae bacterium | reverse complement strand
GATCTATTAATTTATCGTCCTTAAATTCCGAAAAAGAATCGATTAACGCTAAATTTTCCATATCAACATATTGTTAAAATTTAATCATCACTTTTGCTTCTACTATCTCTTCATAAGGAATAGTTTCTGTTTTTTGAACAGTTACTTTTCCTTTACCTACAGGTTTAGGTTCTCTTGCTTTCCAAATTAGAGTAACCGATTCATCTGTAGCCTCTTCCAGAGTACCTTCTATCTTGGCATTTGCTTTTGTTTTGACCTCAAGCACACGACCAATGTTCTTTTTATATTGTCTAATTTGTTGTAGCGGTGTGGTTGCTCCAACAGACATTACTTCTAACGAAAAGTCTTCTTCATCTCGATCGAGATTATGTTCTACTTTTCTACTTACAGCAATACAATCTTGTACTGTAACACCATTGTCACCATCTATTGCGACTTTGATTTCATTATTGCCTTGTATGTCTAAACTTATCAAAAAAAGAGATGGATTTTCATCCATTGCTTCTTGAAGAAGTTGGGTAACTTTTTCTCTCAACATCTTTGCCTATAAAAAGAGGGGACAGCCGTCCCCTCAATACTCGTTTCTTTCAATGGTGCAAATGTAATACAAATTATCCACTTATAAAAGCTTCTTAAACTGCATATTATTTTGTAAATTGAAGACTCCAAAAAATTTAAGTACAATTATTTACAAAAACCCCCGTACCTATGATAAAAAAAATACTCGTTCCAACAGATTTTTCAGAACAAGCAGAGAACGCTTTACGAGTTGCTGCAGATCTTGCCAGAAAGTATGGTAGTGAGATTAACCTATTACATATGCTAGAACTTCCTATGCAACTTGTAGACGGTGCTTCTGGAGGAGCAAAAAGCGACTTGCCTGAAGCTATATTCTTTATGAAATTAGCACATCAAAAGTTTGAAAAAATGATGAATGCTCCTTTTCTAGACGGCATTAATGTCTATGAAACCGCAGAATTTGACGGTGCCTTTGAAGGTATTATGGAATATACTGAAAAGTATAAAGCCGACTTAATCGTCATGGGATCTCATGGAGCAACCGGGCTTCAAGAGCTTCTTATAGGTTCAAATACGGAGAAAGTAGTGCGTAATTCAAAAATACCAGTATTAGTTATCAAACGACGTCACGAAAATTTTGCTGTTGAAAAATTTGTATACGCTACCAATTTTAAAGAAGAAAATCACACTTCGTTTAAACAAGCTTTTGAATTTTCAAAAAATAACAATGTGAAATTACACATGTTGTATATAAATACACCAAACAATTTCCATACAACTCATGAAATAGAAGCAAAAATGAAAGCTTTTATGTCAAAAGAACCAGAATGTACTGATTATACACTTAATATATATAATGATGATTCTGTTGAAAAAGGAATTTTACATTTTGCAGATACGATTAAGTCTGGTCTCGTTGGCATAGGCACTCATGGTAGAAGTGGTCTTGCACATTTCTTAAATGGATCTTTAAGCGAAGGGCTTGTTAATCACGCACAACGCCCTATAATTACATTTAAGATATAATTTAATCAAACTCTTCATATTAATACAAGTAAAGTTTTACATTAAGCATATTAAAGTACAAAAGCTCTAATCATTGTGATTAGAGCTTTTTAATTATAATTGTTATACTAAATACTTGTACTTAAATATTTTTTATAATAGATATTAGACATAAAAATAGTAGCTTTCACTTATGAATAAAGTTCTTCTTTTTGCATTCTTGATCATATCTGGCATTAAACTTAATGCGCAAGCTACTATCTCAGGGTATATAGCATCTAATGACAGTTTAATGGATAAAACTTCGATTTTTTTATCTATGAAAAGTAGTGATTCTAATGAGTATTCAGATATACTATCTAGTAGTCAATTAGATAAAAACGGATTTTTTACTATTAATCATGAACTTTCAAATGAAGAAAGGTTATACACCCTTTTTATAAATAATAACAAGAACGCTTCTGAAAATTTTATTTTATCAAATAATGATTCTTTATTTTTTCAAAAAAGTGACACTCCATTTTCTGCATATACAAATACCAATAATTCTGATAAAGAGTGGCAACAATTAAAAAAATTCATAGGAAAACAAGATACAGGTATTCATAATCAAACTATATATTTAAATGAGATTCGTAATTACACAAAGGATTCTCTTAAAATTCTAGCAATAAAGTTATTAAGCATAAAAGAACTCAAGGATAAAAATTTACTTAAAAAGGATATTTCTCTTAACCCTAAATATTACTCAAACTTACTTGAAGAATTAAAACTAAGTGAAATTAATGCTAGCGAATACATGTTTCTGGAAAAAGAGTTAGTATTTCATCATCTAGAATCAGTAGAAAATAAATACGCTATTAGCAGAGTCATCAATTTTATTCTTGGATTCCTATTATTAGGAATCATTATATTTTTCTTTTCTTTTAAAAATACAAAATCAAAGAAAAAAAATTCCGAACTAAGCAAACAGGAGTTAAATGTCAAAAAGCTCATACTCGAAGGAAAAAGCAATAAAGATATCGCTGAAGATTTATTCATTAGTCTAAGTACTGTCAAAACTCACATTACCAACATCTATAGCAAGCTTAATGTTTCAAACAGGACTGAACTACTTGCCAAATTCAAAAATTAATACGGGTACTAGTACTTTAATCCTACCTAACAAATGCCATAATCTTTCCTAGATTTATGTTCTTTTGTAGAAATAAAGAACAGTAGGAATATGTTGATATATACGTATATCAACAACCATTTTTCTTATTTAGATCAATTAAATCCGAATTATGCATTAGAAAATCTATTACATCAAATGAAATTAGTTATATCCACTATCTCTAGAAATCAAAAAACCTTCAAGTTTATAAACTTGAAGGTTTGAAGCGTTGGCCTACTAGGGCTCGAACCTAGACTCTTCTGGACCAAAACCAGACGTGTTGCCAGTTACACCATAGGCCACTATCGTATTAGCGGATGCAAATTTAAACCAAACTTTTTGGTATGCAAACTTATTTTGAAAAATTTATACTATTTATTTACGTTTTGAAAAAATTAACGCTGAAGTTACTTGATATTCTTAACTTCGCCACAATGCAAAAAAAACAGAAATATGACAGAATTCAACTTTGAGAAGTGGAATAAAATAATAGGATGGAGCGTTTTTGCCATCGCATTACTTGTATACTCACTCACTGTAGAGCCTACAGCAAGTTTCTGGGATGCTGGAGAATATATCTCGACATCTTCTAAACTAGAGATTGGACATCCTCCGGGAGCGCCACTTTATCAAATTTTAGGAGCTTTTGTTTCTATTTTTGCACCAGATAGCACATATATTGCTCTCGCTGTAAATTATCTCTCTTGCCTGACAAGCGCATTTACAATACTTTTTATGTTTTGGTCGATTACTTTATTAATACGTAAATTATTATTGATTAATGAAGAAGTTATCTCAACAACAAAACAATATGCTGTTCTTGGGAGTGCTGCTATCGGAGCACTAGCATTCAGTTTTACAGATAGTTTCTGGTTTAATGCTGTTGAGGCAGAAGTATATGCCCCAGCTGCTTTTATTCTATCATTACTATTTTATCTGGGACTCCTATGGGAGCGTGACATGCATAAACCACGGGGTAACAAATGGCTTATTCTTATTGCATTTATAGTAGGTCAATCCTTTGGAATTCACTTTATGGGACTTCTAACAATTCCTGCTATAGGATTATTATACTATTTTAAAAACACTAAGGAGATTACCGTAAAAAACTTTGTTATTGCACTCGTTGTAGTCGTAGCCATACTCTTATTTATTTTTAAATTTTTACTTCCATATACACTTGCTATCTTTGGACACTTAGAAGTATTTTTTGTTAATACTATAGGGCTTCCATTTAATAGCGGAACTATCATTGCGGGCTTATTATTAACTGCCTTGTTTTATTATGGGTTCTCGCTTTCGCGAAAGCATAACAAACCAGAACTCAATACTATATTACTATGTGTACTCTTCATATTTATAGGGTTTTCAAGTTGGTTAATGCTGCCTATACGAGCTAATGCAGGAACCACTATTAATGAAAATAATCCAAATAATGCTCGTGAATTATTAGCGTATTATAATCGTGAACAATACCCAGAAACACATCTTTTTTATGGACCTCAATTCACATCTGATTATGGAGGATTAGATCCTGACAAGCCTTATAAAGACGATAAGAAAAAGTATGAAAAAGATGAAAAATTAGGAAAATATGTTGTTGTTAATGATTGGCGTAATACAGGTCAAAACTTAGACGATATTCATAAGGCCTTTTTACCACGTATGTGGAGTCCTGAACATAATGCTAATTATATGCAATATACTGGGCCTCTTAAATTCCGTATTAAATACAATCCAGATGTACCGCAAGAAACTGTAGAGTACATACAAGATGTAGTCTCTCAATTTCGATTAGATTACAGAGAAGGAAAAGTAAGTCTAGATGGTTATAATGCTTTCTTAAAAAGCGAGATTGGACAATTTCTGGAAGTTGAAAAACCATCCTTTATGGACAACATAAACTATATGTTCAGTTATCAATTTGGATATATGTATTGGCGTTATTTTATGTGGAATTTTACAGGACGTCAAAATGACATTCAAGGCCAAGGCGATGATTTTAATGGAAACTGGATAAGTGGCATAGACGTGATAGACAATCTTGTACTTGGGTCTCAAGACAATCTTCCATCTGATGTTAAAAATAACAAAGCCCGTAATACGTATTATTTCCTTCCATTATTACTTGGATTACTTGGATTACTTTTTCATGTAAGTAAAGACTGGAAAAATTTTATTGTATTATTAGTCTTTTTCTTATTTACTGGAATTGCTCTTAAAGTATATCTTAATGAACGTCCTTTTGAACCAAGAGAACGTGATTACGCACTTGTTGGTTCCTTTTATGTATTTGCCATATGGATAGGCTTTGGTGCCTATGCTTTATTTGATCTCATTAAAGATTTTGTCAAACCAAAAGTAGCCTTACCAGTTGCTATGATTATTTGTTTGTTTGCAGCTCCTGTATTACTTGCCAAAGAGAATTGGGATGATCACGATCGCTCCGGTCGTAAAACAGCACTAGCCATGGCTCGAAAATATCTAGATTCTGTAGATGAAAATGCTATTTTATTTACTATAGGTGATAATGATACTTTTGCACTTTGGTACGTTCAGGAAATTGAAGGATATCGTACCGATGTACGCGTTGTCAATACGAGCTTAATTAATACTGACTGGTATATGGATCAAATGAAACGCAAAGCATTTAAAAGTGATCCAGTACCTAGTACATTATCTCATGAGAAATATCGATATGGTACACGTGATGCTATTTTTTATTCTCCAATTAAAGAAGAGGATGATGTTACTCCTATAGATGGATGGCTTAGATGGGTGGCAAGTGATGATCCAAGAACTAAAGAAGAATTACGTAATGGACAACTCATAAATACATTCCCAAGTAAAAAAATAAGAATCCCTGTCGACAAAAACACAGTTATTCAAAATAAAATTATCCAACCTGAAGATGCAGAGCTAGTAGTACCTTATATAGATATTGAATTATCTGGAGATATCTTATATAAAAATAGACTCTTAATGATGGATATCGTCGCTACTAATAACTGGGAACGACCAATTTATTTTACTGGAGGAAGTTTTGGTGATGATGACTATTTATGGATGAAAGATTACTTACAACTTGACGGAGTATGCTTTAAACTCATACCAATCAATACCCCTATAGATCCTCGTAGTCCTTATGATATGGGGCGTATAGATGCTGATAAATCTTATGAAATTATCAAAAATTGGTACTGGGGTAATAGTGGCGACCCAGATATTTATCACGATCGCGAGACTCGTTCTAATGGGATTACCTATCGTGGTAATATTGCTCGTGTTGTAGAACAATTAATTATAGAAGAAGAGCCAGAAAAAGCAAGAGAACTTATGGATCTCGCTATGGAAAAAATGCCTGTTGATATTTTTGAATTCTATACGCTATTACAACCTTATGTTAGTGGTTATTACGAAATAGGTGAAACCCAAAAGGCACGTGATTTATGGGAAAAACTTGCAAAAAAATATCAGGAACAACTCACATACTTTAGTGATTTATCAGAAGAAGATCAATACAATTATTTTGAAGAAATATATGATAACATCGAGAAATATAGAAGTCTTGTTGATCTTTTAATCGCAAATCAAGATGAAGAGCTTATAGAAGTTAAAGCACAGGAATTCAATAACTACTTACGTTTATTTTCTGACTTCCTTGGAGACGAAGAAGAAACAAGTCAAGAATCTCTAGAAACACTTTTAGGAGACGAATCTATTTCTATTCCTGCAAAAGACACTATAGAAAAAGATACAATACAGTAATATGGGTGTTTTCATCCCACTTCCAGTACGGGTGCCTTCGTTTGTAAAATGGATGCACCCGTCTTGGTATATATGGGATAAGCAGTCTCAGAAAAAAACGATATACCTCACTTTTGATGATGGCCCAATTCCTGAGGTTACTGAATGGGTCTTAGACATATTATCTCAAAAAAAAATTAAAGCTACTTTCTTTTGCATAGGAGATAATGCACAAAAACATCCTTCTATTTTTAAGGAAATTATAGCTCAAAAGCATCAAGTAGGAAATCATACGCAAAATCATTTAAAAGGATGGCGTACGGATACCCAAACATATCTCGCTAATGTAGCCGAAGCCGAAGCTACCATGTCTTCTATTATAGCACCTCAAGAAAGTCAAAATCACATAGTACAGTTTCCATTATTTAGGCCTCCATACGGAAAAGTAAAACGTATACAGGCTAAAACACTACGCAAAAAAGGATATCAGATTATTATGTATAGAACAGTTGCATATGATTGGGAAGCTGCCGTATCTCCAGAACAATGTTTGCAACATATTATAAAGAACACTAGAAATGGTGATCTTATTGTTTTTCACGACAGTGTAAAAGCGTTTAAAAACATGAAATATGCGTTACCTAGAGCAATTGATCACTTTCTAGAAAAAGGATATAGCTTTACTACTTTATAACAAGAAATTTTCTAAGAAGCGTATTCTTGCATAATACCTATTAAAGTATTTGCATCTTGCTCACCGCTTTGTCGCCATTTCATTTCTCCATTTTTATAGATAATAAGTGTAGGTAGCGATTTAATACGGAGTGCTTCGGCAAGTTTGTTGTTTTTATCAACATCAATTTTAATTACTTTTCCTTTATCACCAACTGCTGCAGCTACATCTCTAAGAACCGGATGCATAGATACAGAATCTTCGTTCCATTCGGTATAAAAATCCAATAAAACAGGAACGTTTAAGTCTATTAATTCACCAAATTTTGACATATCCTTTATGATTTAGTACTCTATTGAATAGGGATATCTTTACCAAATATACTATTTTATCTTTATTATGTTGTTTCTGAGCCCTTTTTGAGCTCTATCACAGTGATTTCTGGCCATATTCCTACTCTTCCAGGAAATGCTAAATACCCAAAACCTCTATTTACATTTATATACTGTCCTGCTTCTTTATAGATGCCTGCCCAATGCTTATATCTCCATTTTACAGGACTCCACTTAATCCAGCCAGGAATTTCTATCCCAAACTGCATTCCGTGTGTATGACCACTTAATGTCAAATGAAAATGATCTTTATGGGTGATCACTTCATGTTCCCAATGAGAAGGATCATGACTTAATAAGATTTTAAAATCATTTGAAGCTACTTGAGTAATTGCTTTATTGAGATCTCCTGCTTTTTTAAACCCTCCTGCTCCCCAGTTTTCAACGCCTACCAAAGCAATACGTTCTCCATCTTTTTCTAAAAAGCGATGATCATTTAGTATAAGATCAAAACCTATCTCTTTCTGTATTTCTTTTAATCGATCCAGATTTGCTTCTTTATGCGCTTCTGTTTCCCAACGCACATAATCTCCGTAATCATGATTTCCTAACACAGAAAACTTACCATCTTTTGCTTTTAATTTACTAAAGACATCCATATAAGGTTCCATTTCTTTAGCTTCATTATTTACCATATCTCCAGTAAATAAAATAGCATCACTCGCTTGTTCATTAATAAGATCTATAGCATAGGCTACTTTTTCTTTATTATCAAAACTTCCACTATGGATATCGCTTATTTGTGTGATACGATAGCCATCAAATGCATCTGGCAGATCTTCAAAATGTAGCGTATATTTAAGTACTTTAAAATTATAACGCCCTTTAATTACGCCATAGAGAATAGACGCAAATGGGATTGCAGCAAGACCTAAAGCCACTTGACTTATAAACTTACGACGGGATGGTAGTGTATATGATGATGTTTTCCCAGATAATTTATAATAGAATCCTTCTAAAACACGAAAGATATCTTCTCCAAACATCACTCCTATCAGAATAACTTTAGAAGCCATCATGATAATAAACGTTACTATAAAAAATTGTGTTGTTACAGACCAATTACGTCTATCTCCTGTAGCTAACTGCCAAAAAAGGCCTCCAATGACAGTTATTGTAATCAGAAAATAAAGTAACGTCCCCCAGCGTTCTTTTACTAGAAAACGAAATGCTTGAAATGCATATATATCAAGAGCAACAACAAGTATGAAAAATAAAATGAAACGAATCATTAAATAAATTTTAACAAAAATAAGACCTCTTTAGAGAGCTTACTATCTTTTCACTTTTATTTAACCAAAAGACTACATTTTCTTCAAACGAATCACGTATGTTAGACTTACAAGATATACCTTTGTGATTGCATGCTTAGTATTACAAATGTATCATACTCTATCTCTGATCGTTTCTCTTTACAAGATCTTAATCTTAAGATTAGACAAGGAGAACACGTTGCTATTATAGGAGAGAGTGGTTGTGGAAAAACTACCCTACTCAAATTAATTTATGGACTTTATGATACTGATGCAGGAGTTATTTTTTGGAATGATATTCAAATAACAGGCCCTAAAGACAACCTTGTACCTGGTATGTCTTTTATAAAATATCTTTCACAAGATTTTGACTTAATGCCATTTATTTCTGTCGAAGAGAATATAAAAAAATTCTTATCGCGTTTTTATCCTAAAGAAAGTGAGCAACGGACTCATGAATTACTTGAAATTGTTGAGATGACCGCTTTCGCGAAAGCGCATGTAAAAACACTTTCTGGAGGACAAAAACAACGCGTCGCTCTAGCACAATCCCTTGCAAAAGAACCTGAAATTTTATTACTTGACGAACCTTTTTCTCATATAGATAATTTTAGAAAAAACAGACTTAGAAGAAAACTTTTCTCGTATCTAAAAAAACAGCATATTACCTGTCTTGTTGCCACTCACGATAGTACAGATGTCTTGTCTTATATGGATAAAACTGTTGTTATACGCGAAGGAATTATCATTGCAAACGATACGACAGCTTCCTTATATAATAATCCAAATACACACTATATAGCTTCACTTTTTGGGGAAGTAAACAAACTTCCCGCCTATTGGTTTGATCAAAACATCACCAATAAAGAAACTACTACATTGGTCTATCCACATCAATTAAAAGTTACAGATACTGGTATTGCTACGACAATCGTTCAAAGTTATTTTAAGGGCAATCATTACTTAATTGAATCTATTTATAAAGACACAACTATCTTCTTTGAATCGATGGTAGATTACAAACATAATGATACAGTATACCTCAGCATAAACAGATAACAAATCAATCATTTTAGTATTCCTTTATCTGTTTTTTTTATGATTTATTACTAGCAAAAACTCAAAAACACTTCCCTCATTGGAACATCTACTTCCCTCATTTATCATTTTATGATATATGGAGTTGATCTACTTTTGGAACCAACTAAAACGATCATCCATGAGAAAAGCACTAGTATTTATATTCCTTTTATTCTCTGCTGTATTATTCTCCCAAACAGGCACCGTTTCAGGAATACTTAAAGAAGAAAATGGTCCTTTACCTGGTGCCAATATTATTGTAAAAGGAACATCCAAAGGAACTCAAACTGATTTTGATGGAAAGTATGTTATATCATGTAATGTAGGAGATATTCTAGTGATAAGTTATGTAGGTTTTAAAACACAAGAAATACTAGTCACAGAAGATATGTTTAGTGGAGTTGAAGTACCTGAAAGACCTATTATTCTTATACGATCTAAACCTGTATATACTATTAAGAATGATGATTATAGTAACCATTTACGGAGAATGTCAAAAAAACTTATTTTCAATCCTGAATATCAAACATCTATACAAAAAAAACACTATGGACACTCAAGAGATCTTACTAACATTGCTCGTATTAAAATAAAGGACACTAAAATTAAGTTCTTCCAGAGAAAACCTAGTCTTTACTTATATGAAATCGAATATACAGGCGGAACCACACAACGGTTTGTTCAAAACAGTAATCTTCCAAAACTACAAACTGCTTTTGCACAAGGTTCTAATGGTATGGATTGGGAAGGACCAGAAACTGGCACTATATTTTCTTTTGGGCCACGTTTAGCTACATTAGGGTTTGATAATAGCACGTATGCGTACGATACAAATGGACGTCTTGTTCCTTTTGAATTAAGTAACAATGATCAAGCTAATGTGTATCCAAATGAATTATTTCAGAATACTCATAAAAATGAACACTATATACATTTTTCTGTAAATAATGAAAATTTCAGAACTTTTAGTACGCATTTTAAACACACAACGATCAATGATCTTTTTGGAAGAGAAAAAGCACAAAATAGTATTGCTGGAGCAAATTATTCTAGAAAGGGTCAACAGTGGAGTTTAGATTCAAGTATCAAATATGGGTATACTACAGACAACCAACCTAATATCAACGGTTTTCAAAATTTATTACTATTTCAAAACTATATTACCCCTTCTAGCTTTGATAATACACAAGGAAGTACACTTTCTTCAGGAGAACAACGCAGTTTTGCTCCAGAGATTTATAATAATCCATTTTGGTTATTAGATACTCATCAAAACACATCTTCCTCTTCAAATTTATCTGTTGCTATTGATACAAAAAGATATTTTACAGATAATCTAGAACTTACTATAGGAGGATTATATATAGTTAGTCGTAACAAAAATCGTTTTGGTCTCCCTATTGGTACTGCTGGTTTTCTCAATGGGTATCGTTCTCAGAAAAGTATAGACAACACAAAAATAAAAGGATTTGCTAAGTTTACTACAAACTATGATATTAGTAATGATATAGAAATCTATAGTTCATCTCACCTTTCTATCTCCAATGAGCAACTAAACTATGATTTTAATGAGGTAGAAGGCATAAATACGCTTTCGCGAAAGCGTACTCCAGAGCGCACCAATTATGAATTTATAAATAGTGTTTCTTTTAAAGTATCTGATTTTCTAGACACAGAATTGACCTTAGGAAATACGAGTTACTCCTCTACACTTCAAGAAGATGCTCTCTGGCAACCTAGTATAAAACTATACACTAATTTACGGGACTTATTACACGATGATCTATATATTCTTTATTTTGTAGACTACTGGGGAGCTTCTGCTGGGTATTCATTTTCTAACGCAAATAGTCCTTTATTCTATGGAAATACTAGCCATAATAGTTTAGGACTCCTTCCTGAAAATACACTTTCATATACAGCAAATAATGATCTTTTTACAGAAACATCCTTACAGCTCGAAGACATTACCCGATATGAAATAGAGAGTGATATACGTCTTTTACGTCATCGAATATCTCTAGGTGCTAATTATTTCTCTGAAGAACGAAGCAATGCTGTCTTTCCTGTTTTAAACAACAATTATACACTTGCCAATGTAGCAACTATAGAAAACAAAGGTCTTGAAGCTCATTTTGGTGTTGATATTATTAAAAACGAAAAAATGAGCTGGAACACAAACGTCGTTTTTTCAAAAAATAGAACACAAGTCACAAAGATTAACTCAAGTGATAGTAGAATTCCTATAAGTGGGTTTTCTAATATTAATCAAAACTTAATTGTAGGGCAACCTGCTGGAATTATTGTAGGTACTGGGTATCAAAGAAATTCTAATAATCAAATTCTTATTGATACTACTGGATATCCTATTGTAAATCCAGAACCGCAAATCATTGGTGACCCTACTCCTGATTTCCAAATAGGATTCAGTAATAATTTTGACATTGGAAAGCAAATAAAAATAGCTTTTACCATAGATTGGAGACAAGGTGGTGACATCTGGAACGGAACACAACAAGTCCTCAATTACTTTGGAAGGTCTCAAGAATCTGCACAAGAAAGAAATATACAGGGATTTATTTTTGATGGCGTCACAACAGAAGGAGCAACAAATACAACTCCTGTTACTTTTCTAGATGCATTTTCAAATCGATGGACACGATATGGGTTTTCCGGAGTAGGCGAATCTGGGATTGTAGATGGTAGTTATATCAACCTTAAAAACGTAACGATAAGTTATGACTTTATAAAGAAAAAAAGAGGATATCAATACAAAACCTTTAAATCTGTTAAACTCATTTTTTATGGTAATAATCTATTTACCTACTCCAAATATGATGGAGCTTCTCCATACACCGCTCTTTTTGATGGAGTAAGTGCACAAGCCCTTCAGTTTTTTAATACGCCTTTGGTTTCTGAAGTAGGTTTTAAACTTAATCTAAAAATATAATCCCATGAAAAATCTATATATACTCATCCTTTTATTTTTTTGTTCTATGTCGGCTTCTGGGCAATTTTTTGAGCCTGTAGATCGCATAGAAAAAACATACCTGCATACAGATCGTCCTTTCTATTTTCCTGGAGAAACTATTTGGTTTAAAGCCTATGTCACAAATGCGCATCAAGAAGCCACCATTTTAAGCCAAGGTATTATTGTAGAACTTATTTCTCCAAAAGGAGTTGTACTCAAAAAGAAAAACCTATCAGTAAAAGATGGATATAGTTATGGAGAATTCTCTATCCAGAAGTCTTGGGTAGGAGGCTCCTATAAAATTAAAGCATATACACAATGGGCAAAAAACTTTGGAGATAAAGCATTGTTTTCAAAAAATATTACAGTTCAAAAAATCATTCAACCACGATTACAATTAAAGTTTGACTTTGAAAAAGAAGCATATGGACCTGGTAGTACGGTCAAAGCTAAGCTTCGCATAAAAGATTTAGAAAATAATACTCTTACTAATATAACTTGTACGTATACACTTGCTATAAATGGAAGCATATTTTCCACAAAAAAAGGAATTACTACTCAAGAGGGATTACTTCTTATAGAATCCACACTTCCTAAAGATTTAATCACTACTGATGTTATTATAAATGTGCAAATCCCTTTTGAAGGAAATACAGAATCTATAGCCCGAAGTGTTCCTGTCACCTTAGATGCTATTGATCTACAATTTATGCCTGAAAGCGGACATGCTATAGAAGGACATGAAAATACAATCGCATTTAAAGCTTTAAATCCATATGGAAAACCTGCCGATATAAGTGGTATTATAAAAAATTCAAAAGGAGAAGAAGTAACTTCTTTTGAAAGCTTTCATAACGGAATGGGTAGTTTTATATTAACTCCAAAAGCTAACGAAACATACACTGCTTATATTACAAAACCTTTTGTATCTATAACTGCATATCCTATACAAAAAATTAAAAAAGAAGGCGTTGTATTTCATTTAGAATCATCAGATTCTGATATCGCTATTTTCTCAATAAAAAGTACAAAAAAACAACAACTACAACTTATTGCTTCTGACGTATTTCAACAATGTAACGAAGTAATTGTACAGGCGAATACTGAGAACACGATTATTAAAATTCCAATTACTGATTTTGCAAGAGGAATTATTAAGTTTTCGCTTATCGATAGTGATAATCAAATTGTGGCAGAACGGCTCGCATTTATAAATCATGATAAGAAGTTAGACATTCGCTTCACAGTAGATAAAGAACATTATAATTTACGAGACTCTGTTATTGTTCAGGTAAAAACATTTGTAAAAGATACACCAGTAGCAACAAATCTATCTATAGCCGTTGCAGATAATGCATTACTAAGTTTTGCTGATGATAGACAAGACACTATTGAGTCATACTTCTTACTATCTTCAGAATTACAGGGGAATATTTACAAGCCAAATTTTTATTTTGACCCTAAAGAAAAAAAAGCTCAAAAAGCATTAGAATATGTGCTCTTAACACA
>CAYYSK010000069.1:0-14477 GCA_964474345.1 uncultured Flavobacteriaceae bacterium | reverse complement strand
ACATCAAAAAGGCTAGTTTGTTTTTTAACTCTAGCAGCCCAGTCAAAATTACCCATAGCTCTAGCATCATCAGGATGTATTTTATGTTGTTTTTTTAATATAGAAAAAATGGTTGGTTTAAGTGCCGTAATGTCATAGTCATCATGTGCTGTAAGTACAAACCAGCCTACATTATCTGCTCTATTAAATGCTTGCGAAAATGTTGAAAAAGGAATAAAAATGGTGTTCGTATTTTCTTCTTGATCTCCATTACTATTTTCAATATCAAAAGTTCCTACAACCGTAAAATTAACACCGTTAATTTGAATATAATTTCCTATCACTGCCTCATCCTTATCAAATAATGTTTTTATTACATCTTTACCAATAATGCATATCTTACGTTTTTCTTTAATATCAGAATAATTCAAAAATCGCCCAGCAGTAATATCCATGGGTTGCTGATGGATATATTCAGGGTAATCTCCAGACACCTTAAATGCGCCTGTTTTTTCTCGACGAGTCACATTATTTGTACCTTGATATCCTCCTAATTGATGTTGAGGCGATACGTATTTAAGCTCAGGTATTGCTTCTTCTAATATGTCCTTATCTTCTATTTTAAATCCAACTCTTCTTCCTTTAGGAAGTCCTTTATAAGGCATTGAAGTACTTTGACCCCATAGAAATATAGTGTTAGTAGCATAACTATCAAATTCTTGTTCTACCCCATTACGTAAACCTTTTGTGAGCGCTAATAGTACAATAAGTATTAAAATACCCCAAAACACTCCAAATGCGGTAAGGAATGTTCTAAATCTATTAGCATTAAGTGCCTCTAGTATTTCTCCCCAACGTTCTTTATTAAACATAGTTTTATTTTTTAGTACGCTTTCGCGAAAGCGTATAAATACTTTTAATTATTCATCTCTTAATGCTTCTATAGGTTTAATATTTGCTGCTCGATACGCTGGAACAAAACCAGCCAAAACGCCTGCAAATATAATAATACATACAATAGTGATTGATGTCCAAAAATCTACAGAGGGAGATTCTATCATCTCATGATCTATGTTCGGTCCTACAAAAAATAAAATAGCATACCCAGTAAACAGTCCTATAAACCCTGCTAATGCAGTTACAAAAATAGCTTCTTGAAGAATCATACCTATAATAATCCCTGGAGATGCCCCTAAAGCTTTACGCACTCCTATTTCTTTGGTTCGTTCTTTTACGACTACTAGCATGATATTTCCTACTCCTACAACACCTGCAATAATAGTCCCTATACCTACAATCCAAAATATAAGTTTCACCATATCTATAAGGCTATAAATTTTTTGAGTAGATTTTAGTGTATTATTTATTCGTACCGCAGCACGGTCGTCAGGAGCAATGCTATATTTGGTTTTAATATCATTTTCTATTTTCTCTGCCAATACTTCAGAAGCTAGTACAGCTTCATCATAATTTTCTGACATATTCACAGTATAAACCATAGAACGTATTTTATCTCCTTCATTAAAAACACGTTGTGCTGTAGATAGTGGTACAAACACTCTAGATTCTTCTCTTCTCCCGCCAGGGTCTGAATACACCCCTACAACTTTAAAATTAATGTCTAATACTTTGACATACTCCCCTATAGGGTTCTTCGTTTTAAACAAATCTTTCTGAACTTGAGCACCAATAACTGCTACTTTTTCATAATTATTTTGATCATTTTGATTTAGAAATCTCCCTTTAAGCATTGATTGATTTTCTATAAATTGCTGATCAGGATGCGCTCCTTCTAATCGGTAATTACTAGATTGTTTATTGTAAACTATTTGTGTTCCCCATCTTGAAAAAATACCTGTTTTATATTCTAATTCATCAGTATATAACGCATTCGTCTCTTCAAAATCAGTATTTCTTAATTGAATTCTTCTTCCTGGATTTAACCCTTTATAACTTTTACTTGTAAATCTTGTAAAGATATTAATGCGATTTGTAGCATCTTCTTCAAATTCAGAACGCACTCCATTTTGGACACCATTACTAAATCCTATAAGGATCATAAGTGTCATCACTCCTATAAAAACAGAAACCATGGTTAAGAACGTCTGTAATTTATTTTTACTTAAGGTCTCAAAAATTTCTTGCCAACGTTCTATATCAAACATGATTTTTTGCTAGTATTTGATTTACAACTCTATCATCTATAATACGGCCATCTTTAAGGTTAACAATGCGTTTTGTCATTTCGGCAATATCAGGTTCATGAGTGACTACCAATATTGTTTTTCCTTCATCATTAATTCCTTGTATAAGTTCCATAACCTCATAAGAAGTTTGTGTATCCAGAGCTCCTGTAGGTTCATCTGCAAGCAGTACTTTAGGATCACTCGCTAAAGCTCTTGCAATAGCCACACGTTGCTTTTGACCTCCTGAGAGTTCACTAGGCAAATGTGTTGCCCAATCTGCCAATCCAACTTTCTCCAAATAATGCATAGCTTTATTTGTACGTTCTTTACGTTTTATTCCTTGATAATATAATGGCATAGACACATTGTCAAGTGCATTTTTATAATTAATAAGGTTAAAAGATTGAAAGATAAATCCTAGAAATTTATTACGATATCTAGCTGCTATCTTTTCATTAAGATTTTTGATAGGAACATTATCCAGTATATATGACCCATTATCTGCCTCGTCTAGCATTCCTAAAATATTAAGAAGTGTAGATTTCCCAGAACCAGAAGAGCCCATAATAGACACTAACTCCCCTTCTTTAACAGAGAAATCAATCCCTTTTAAAACATGGAGTGAATTGCTCCCCATTTGATACGATTTATGCAAATCTTTAATCTGAATCATAGTCTATGCATTAATTGCACAATATTAATAATGAAAAGTCAAAATTGTGTGAAATTGATGTTAATACCTTTTATATAACAAAAAGATATTACATACTATATTGGCGTAAAATATATGACCACAATGCGTTGTAACCACATTATTATAACCTAAGACTATTTATATATTATATGCTTACATTATTTTTTCACAAAGTAATACTTATAGTCATGTTAAGTAATCTTTTCTTCTTTATCCTTCTTCTTAGATTTATATATAAAATAAAAAACACCTCCTACCAGAATATATGGGATTATCATAAGGTATTTAATTCCATTATTAATACCTTTTGCTGTACTATTATCTTTTTCAGATTCTAATACAGCCCTACACATAGCACATTGAGTAGTTATAACAGGTGTTACCGTTGTTATTTCTGCTTTCGCGAAAGCAGAAACCAATACCATAAAAATAATAACAAATTTCTTTTTAAAATTCATCTTAATCAATGTACATAATAAGGTGAAATCATTACATAAACAACTACGCCTGTAATCGCTACATATAACCAGATCGGAAATGTAATTTTAGCTAGTTTTTTATGTTTATCAAAACGTTCTGTCAATGCTCTTACATATGTAAAAAGCACAAGCGGTATGATCACTATAGATAATACAATATGAGTAATCAAAATAAAGAAATAGAGGTAACGTATAGCTCCTTCTCCTCCATAAGGTGTAGAATCTGAAGTCATATGATATGCCATATACATAACAAGGAATACTACAGAAAGTAATATCGCAAATTTCATAAGTCTCTCATGCGAGTTACGATTTCCTTTTTTAATTTGAAGTACGGCGAGAATTAAAACAATTGCTGTCAATCCATTAATAGAAGCATAAATAGGAGGTAAAAAAGTAAGTGGCTCTATATCAAATCCATAATCTTTAAGTTTTACACCAAATAAAATAGCTACAAGAATAGGTATTACAACAGATAGTATAACTATCCATTTTTGATACTTCTTCTCTTTTTCTGTAAGACTACTCATTACTTATTTTAATAATTTTTTTATATCCTCAATTAATATATCTATTTCAGGGGCTTCCTCTCCTTCTCCTACTATAGCATTCATAGGAACAAAACCTCTATAATACGGTTTAGGATTCCCATGATCATCAAGCCTAGAACGAATAAATCCATTTTGATCTATCAGTGCAAATAATCCTGAATGATACAATCCATTTTCTATGTCATCTTCTGTATTTGTAGCTAGATAAAAGCCCTCATTAGATAGTTTTAATATATTAGATCTTTCTCCAGTCATAAAATGCCAATTAGGATTTGTCACTCCATAATCGCTTGCATATTGTTTTAAGATTTCTGGAGTGTCATGTTCTGGATCTATAGAAAATGAAGCGATACCAAAATTAGAATTTTCTTCAAACATTTTTGCTATTGCCTGTAAATTATGGTTCATAGGAATACAAATATCTGGGCATCTTGTAAAAAAGAATTCTACCAGGTAGACTTTACCTCTATATGTTTGCTCAGTAATTGTATCATTATTCTGATCTATAAATTTAAATTGTGGAACTTTACGATCTTTTCCTTTAATAGTTATATAGATAAGATCATCCTCAGATGTTTCTTCAGCTTCTCCTACTGCGTGCATACGACCACCTCTTACTACATCATCATTTGCATATCTCCTAAAGATTTTTGGAATAAAAATGATTCCAAAAACAAGTACTATAAAAGCAATTCCTATGTATGTATTTTTACGCATTATTTCTTTTCTCTTCGTTGTTCAATTTTATCACTAGCATTATTATTCTTTTTTAAGGCTAGTCTATATTCAGCTAAGATGATTTTAATATCATCTTTCATATATCCCATTTCTACAGCTTGTGTAAAATCATATCCATACGGATTAGGTTTTTTTTCTTCATGACCTGCTCTTAAAGCCAAAGCTTTATCAATAATAAATACATTAGGGTGTTCTCCTTCTGACATTAAATAATCTAAAGACGTTCCTAGACTTTTTAAATGTTTAGCAGCAGCTTCTTTTGTTGCTTCAACAAATCGAATCTTTGAAACATCAAAAATTCTCCCCAACTCTATTTTTAAATCTGTAATTACTTTCTCGCTTCCTGGAGTTACGAAAAGAATCATTTGAAAATCTTCATACCTAACAAAGTATTTATAAATCATCAAATTTAGATTTGCTGTATATCCTATATTAGAAGTAAGTTCATCACCTAAATATCCAACAATAGTCACATGATCTTTAAGAGTTAAAGGAGTATCAGTAGAATAATCAGTTGTCTTTATTTCTCGTAAATCGATCGTAGTAACATCTGCTACTTTTTCTGTAACTATTGGTAATTTTGCAAAATTATATATTCCTGAAGAAAAGAATAAATAAGCCACAATAGGCAAAACAAAAAGTGCAATAAGCACTAATTTCTTTTTCATAGTACTTTCATTTATCACACCTGATCATCATCGATGTTAGGTGTATTGCTAAAAAAAGCGGTTATAAAAACCGCTTCCTTATTATATTAAAAATCCCAACTCTGGAATCCTGTGTCATATACATTAAAAATATAATCTCCTTCTGTAAGCAGAATAAATACAAGGTATAAGATTAAGAATATTGCAGTCCATACGACAGCTCTACGCAATCCTTTCACTTCATCTCGCATATGCATAAAATCCCAAGTGATATAGTATGCTTTAAATATTGTAAGAAGAATAAATATCCAGTTAAGGTATTTCATACGTATAAACCTACCTTCTATTAAAAACTCAGGTTTAGCAATACCTAACCAAACTTCTATTCCAGTTACGATAGATAGTATAATAAGTACTCCCCAAATTTTTGTAACGTTAGACTTAAATTTTAAAAGTCCTCTAAAAATTTCTAATTTATGTTCGTGTGCCATTTTTTAAAATATCTTTTAATACTTTTCTTTCAGAGTTTGAGATTCCCACCTTTGTAGGAATTAAATTATACAAGGTAGAAAAAGGTAAATACAAATACCCAAACCAAATCTACAAAATGCCAGTAAAGACCTACTTTCTCAACCATTTCATAGTGACCTCTACGTTCGTACGTTCCTAAAATCACATTAAAGAAAATGATCATATTAATTAATACTCCAGAAAATACGTGAAATCCGTGAAATCCTGTGATAAAGAAAAAGAAATCTGCAAATAGAGGCGTTCCATATTCATTATGTATTAAGTTTGCTCCTTCTACAACTCCTACAGCATCTCTATTTAAACGTACTAATGATTCTTCTCTACTAAGAATCGTTTTTTCTCCTTTTTTAGTAAGCGTTTGTATTCGAATTAAAAGATTTGAATTTTCAGCAAATCCTGCTTTGATCTCTTCTACAGTAAATGTAGATCGTGTTCCTTCTGCATCGTACCAAATACCATTTTTACGCTCATGTTGTTCTCTTACAGTAGGAATTGTTGTTGCAATATCTGCAAGAGCTACTCGATCTCCTTTTGTATCTAAAAATTGTAATATTTCGCCTCCCTTAGTTTCTACAGCTCCATAATCACCTTTGATAAATGTATTCCATTCCCAAGCTTGAGAACCTACAAATATAGCCCCTCCTATAATGGTCAAGAACATATACCAGATCACTTTGTTCTTTTTCATATGATGACCTGCATCTACAGCAAGTACCATAGTTACTGAAGACATAATAAGAACAAAGGTCATAAATGCTACATATATCATCGGGTAATTACCGTGAAAGAAAGGAACATGAGTAAACACTTCGTCGGCAATAGGCCAAGCATCTATAAACTTAAATCTTGAAAAGCCGTATGCTGCAAGGAATCCTGAAAAGGATAATCCATCAGATACAATGAAAAACCACATCATTAGTTTTCCATAACTTGCCTTAAGAGGCTGGTTTCCGCCGTCCCAAGTTTTCCCTTCGCTTGTTGTATTTGTTACAGTAGCGCTCATAGTCACATTTTGGTTAATTTATCGTTTGCAAAAATAGGTATTTTCTATGCGTATTTCAAAGATTAAATTAGGATTTATAATGGGTCTATATAGCTTTTATTTCTAATACTCTTTTTAAGCCTTAACACCTTGATTATAAAGCATTCGTTATATACTTCTTTATTTGGTTGTATATAATAGTATAAAGAGAAATATCCATAACACTCCTAAAAAATGCCAGAAAGTAACTCCTAATGTTAATCCTAAATGATCTTCTTTGGAATATTTACTTCGTATATGATTCATGACAACAGTACTTAATGCGATCATTCCTGCTATCACATGGGCAATATGTACAGCAACAATTAAAAATAAAAATGTAGTTGTAATATTACTAGATTCACCTGTCATAAAATACCCTTGACTTGTTAACTCTGTAAATAATCCTTGATATTGATACCCTACAAAAGCTAAACCCAGTACTAAGGTTGTCGCTAAAAATAATGTTCCAAATTGCCTATTATTCTTAATAATAGCACTTTTTGCAATTTGAATTGTAATACTACTTATGATAATGATAACTGTAGAAATAATAAGTGATTGAGGAAACTCATAGTCTTCTAGCCAATCTTTGCGTTCCATACTTACGATATAAGCACTTGTTAATCCAGCAAATGTCATACATAAGCTAATGATCCCAAACCAAAGCATTTGTTTTTTTGCTCTGTCTTGTTTAAACTTTTCTCCTCCTGCTGTATAGTCCATTATCTTAAAAATTTATCCACTACAAAAACAATTTGAAGTAGTGTTATATATGTTACACTAGATAGCATAAGTTTTTTTGCTGTTTTTGCATCTCTAAGTTGGTATAGTTTTATCGCCCAATACAACATAAATAGTCCTAATCCTCCAACGACTATTGCAGCTATTGGAGATAAATATAATCCTCCTGTATATCCAAATGCAGGCACTATAGATATTAAAACTGTCCAAATCGTGTACAAAATAACTTGTATAGCAGTTCCCTTATCTCTTTTTCCAGTAGGTAACATAAAAAAGCCTCCTTTTTTATAATCATCAAATAAGAACCAACCAATAGCCCAAAAATGAGGGAATTGCCAGAAAAATTGAATCATAAATAAAGTTCCAGGTTCAATTCCAAAATCATTTGTAGCTGCCACCCATCCTAACATATAGGGGATTGCGCCTGGAAAAGCTCCTACAAAAACAGATAACGGTGTTTTAGTTTTAAGTGGTGTATATAATAAAACATACATGAATATAGAAATCCCTCCAAACATTGCTGTCTGAGGATTAATATAGAATAAGGTTATAAGACCAAGTATCGTAAAAAGAATTGCTATACCTAAAGCTGTCTTAACAGACATGCGTTCAGAAGCTACAGGTCTATTCTTTGTACGATCCATAAGCGCATCTAAATCCTTTTCCATCACTTGATTAAATGCATTTGATGCTCCAACCATAAAATACCCTCCTACTGCAAGCATGCCTACAACGAGCCAATCAATTTGTGATGTTCCAAGAAAATATCCAGCGACACTAGAAAAAACGACGCTAATAGACAATCGCATTTTAGTGATTTCTTTAAAATCCTGCCAAGGTGATACGGCAATGATATGTGATGCGACTTCGCTCAAGTGAACAAAAATTTAACTATTTTAAAAGTTGTGCAAAGATACTCCCTGATTGTCTTTTATACAACATTATATCAATCTTAAATAGCTGTTAAAATTAAGCTTTTGCGAAAGCTTTCTAATTATCTTACGACTGGACTCTTTTAACACAAATCATTCTTATGAAAAAAATTACTCTTATTGCACTTTTTGGTCTTTCTACTCTTGCTAGTGCTCAGGGTCGCTTTGACAATGTAAAAATCAACGCAGAACTCGTTTCTGAAAACATATATATGCTTACAGGAGCTGGAGGAAACATAGGGCTTTCTGTAGGTGATGAAGGAGTTTTTATGATTGATGACCAGTTTGCACCACTAAGTGAAAAGATACAAGCTGCCATAAAAAAAGTATCAGATAAACCTGTAAAATTTCTAGTAAACACCCATTTTCATGGCGATCATGCTGGAGGAAATGCAAATTTTGAAGCATCTGGAGCTATGATTGTTGCACATGACAACGTACGCAAACGTCTTTCTTCAAATGAAAATACAGCAAATGCTGGATTACCTGTAATCACCTTTAGTGATGATGCTACTTTTTACATGAACGGAAATGACATTTTTATCACACATGTTCATAATGCACATACAGACGGAGATGCACTCGTATACTTTGTTCAAAGCAATGTATTACATACTGGGGACACTTATTTTCACGGAAGATTTAAATTTCCATTTATAGACCTGAATAGCGGAGGAAGCTTAGCAGGCGATATTGATGCTGCAAAAAAAGGACTTCTCATCATTAATGATACCACTAAAATCATTCCTGGACACGGCCCTGTAGCTACCAAAGCAGATTATCAAAAATATCACGATATGCTTGTTGGTATACATAAAAATGTATTTAAAGCTATTAAAGAAGGTAAAACCGAAGATGAAATCGCAGCTATGGAATCTCTAACTTCTGATTATTACTCTGATGAAGCAACCGCAAAAGATTTTATTAATGGAGAAAAAATGCGCCGTGCAGCCTACAAGAGCATCACGACTATAGAAAAAGAAATGAAACATTAAACAACATAAGATTTCTTATTTTTGAGTATTGGTCTATAAAATATAGTTATGAAAAGTCACAAAATAGCATTCTTCTTATTTTTAGCTTTTGCTTTATCTAGTTATAATGAAACAAATTACAGAAAGAAGGGAATTAGTTTTTTTAAAGGAAGTTGGGAAGAAGCATTGCTAAAGGCTAAAGAAGAAAACAAATTTGTATTTGTTGATTTTTATGCTACCTGGTGTGGTCCTTGTAAAAAATTAAAACGCACAAGTTTTAAAGATTCTAAAGTAGGTGACTATTACAATAAGAACTTTATCAATATTACTATAGATGCAGAATCAAAAGAAGGTATCAAAATAGCACGCCAATATGGCGTCACTTCTTACCCAACACTTATCATTACAGATTATAATGGAAGAAAGAGAACAAAGACTACTGGATTTAAAAAACCACACATCCTAATTAATTTCGGAAGAAGAATTATCCCTTAATTATTATTTTAGTCTACAATATACTCTAAAGAGTCATACACCAAGGCCGACCCATAGTCGGTCTTGTGTTTTTTATAGCGTAATCCAATCAGTTGTGCTCCTTGATACCCTGCTGTATCTTTTAATTTTACAATTGCTGCATCTTCTTCTGGAATTACAAGACATAATTTGCCGCAAAAGGCATCTCCATAAGCATTGATCACCAGATAACTTTGTCCAAAAATTTCTTCTCGCATTTCAAAATAATAATCTACATCAGAGCTTTCAGTAATAAGTCTATACAACTCTTCCTGATACACTCTACTATTGTATTCGTTTTTTCCTAGGATTTGATTTCTTTGAGATCTATAACAACCTGATTCTTGACAGGAAGACAGCAACAACAGAATAACCATCCCCACAAAGGTGATTCTTGACGACATTTTAGATAATTTAGTTGAAGTAGTTGTATGCTTACTATGGTAACGCTAAGCGTGTTTAAAATAGTATTTTAAAGAATGTTAAATTACTAGAGTTCGCTGAAGTTTATGCTGAGTAAAGTCGAAGTACAAAAACGCACAAAAGAGCAACGTACTAATTATCAAAATACCAATTAAATAAATCTGTACGAAAGCCTACATTCAACCATAGTGTATTTGTATCAAAAACAGTCTCTGTTTGCATTTCTGCACTAAAATCTCTGAAGATAGGGTTTATAAATGCTTTGAGATTGGTTACTGGATTCACTAAATACCCTACCTCCACATCTGCATAAAAAGAATTCACTCTATTCCCTTGTAACAATTCTATACCATTATCACTAGGCCTATTATCTTCACTTCCAAAAAGGTTATTCCCTCCAAAAAACACATCATTAATATCTCCTTCAAAACCTCGTTGTCCATATATAAGACGTGCTGTACCATACCATCTATTTGTACGGTAACGCGCTATTGCAATAAATTCTCTAAAGTTTGCTCCATAAGGATGTGCCAAAGGTTGATTCGTATTGGTGTAACTAAGTAAAGGGTCATTATTAGAAAACGTATATGGACGCACCTGATTAAACTCTGTTTGTACTATAAGATTAGGCACTTTAAATGCATCATAATACTTTATTCCTAATTGGATACCATGCTTATTTCTAAAATTTTGATTTCCACTAGTTAATTCTGAAACACGTAATTCATCAATAATAAGTTGTCCATACGCATTGATATTATTTGTAAACTTATACTTCCCTGTTAATCCTATAAGTGCATTTCCTCCACGAGATCCTCGCTGAAATTCTACATTTCTAAGAAAAATAATAGGATTCAATAAACTAGCGTCAAAACCATTATTATCTCCACCTGCAGAAATAACAGATTCAAACAATCCAATATTAAGTTTGTTGTTTACATTAAAACTTAAATAATGATTTACAGCAAATTTATTGGTAAAAGCACCATCAGCAGTCACTTCAGGTCTCACATCTTTTATAGACGACCAAGTATTTGTATACTTAAGTCTCCACAATGTTGTATTAATTTTAAAGAAAGGATAGTTTGAAGACACATCACTCAACAATAAAGAACGGTATCCATCTCCTATAAATTGTTGCCCTGTTCCAGCTTGAAAATTAAAGTACTCATTAGGTGTATATGACACATAGCCCTCAGCTACAGGGTAATCAAAATCACCTCCTTTTCCTTCTGAAGCGATTCCTCTTCCTGGAATAATTGCAGGATTTCCTCCATCTGGTCGTAACGATCGCGCAAAATCATTATAATACTGTGCAAAACGACCTTGACTCTCAAATACCGCTGTATAAAAACTAAATTTCTTTCCTATACCTCCTTGAATGAATACAGAGCGTGTATTATTATATGTAAGACTTTCTTCTTTGCGGTCATCTGTCTCTGTCCCTAATTGAAGGTCGGCTCCAGGGTTTATTGTAAACCAATAATTATCTCCTTGAAAACGCGCCATGTTTTCATTAAAAAATTTCCTTCCTAACCAGCTTTTTTTATCTAATTCTAATGATGTCACTATAGAATCAAAATCATGATAATTATTAACTACATCATATAAAAAAGGGCGACTTGCTGTATGAGTATTAACTCCGATACGATTTAAGGTTTTATCAAAACGAGAATACACCTCGTGAGAAAATGGGATATTAAGTTGGCTTTGGTATTGAACTTTTCTTTCAAAGATCTTACTTTCTATTTCTTCGAGTTCTTTAGATGCTGCATGATCTTCTAATGCATTAGTACTTGATATTTTTGTGTTTTCAGTTGAAGTTGTAAATCCATTTATTTTATTTTGCGAAAGCGGAATTTTCAACGGTAGAGAAAACTGAATATAAACAGGTTCTCCATTGTATGTTGCTGGTTGTACTTTAGGAAGTTTATCAAATACTACTTGCGCTTCATCTTTTAACTCTGTATAAACAGCATCTGTATTTAAGAGTTTAAATGCTCCTTCAGGTGTTACCTCAAAAAGTAGTACCATCTGCCCTTTATATTGTTCTTCATGTACCTTTGAAGGTATTTCAAAATTGGTTATAAAAAACTGTATCATTTTTTCGTTAAAACAGTTGGGAATGTCTCCTACCGAAACAGACTCACACTCAGGAAATATAGGGTACTTTTCAAAATCACTAGGATTAGGATTTACTTGTGCTTTTACTGAAGCAACAATAAACAGTGTACTTATAAGAAGGGTAACATATTTGTGCATATGGTAGGTATGATGCATTAATAAGCGAAAGATAGGGATTTTAAATACAAAAACCCGCTACAAAAAGTAACGGGTTTTTCTTTGGTACATCAAATATATACTTAGTCTTGTATTGTAAATGCAATAGGCAAATTATAAATAACTCCTACAGGAACTCCTCTTTGTTTTCCTGGAGTCATTTCAGGCAGAAGTTTAATCACTCTACTAGCCTCTTTTTCTAATTCTTTCCTAGGCCCTCTTGCTTTTATATTAGTCACATTTCCGTTTTCATCAATTGTAAACTGGACAAAAATGCGGTTGAGTCCTTCTAATCCTAACCCTTCGCCTTTTTCTGTTTTGAATTTACGGTTTACAAATTTTGAAATTTTGCTACTCATACAATCTTTACGCTCTTGATTTGTAGAAAGGCCTTCACATCCAGGAAATAAAGGAGCTTGCTCTATTTTTATAAATGGAACAGGAGCATAATCCACTGGAATCTCAATCTCTTCAGTTACTTCAAGAAGGTTTGTAGGAATATCATCGTCTTCCCCTAACTCCTCAACTTCTACAAAATCTTCTATTAAAGGTTCATCGTCTTCTATTACTTCAAACTCTTCAGGTTGTTGTACTTGAGGCTGTACCTTTTGCTTTTGAATAACTTTTTCGACTTTCACCTTTTCAATTTGAACATCATCTGCCCACATAACATCTTCTATATCTTCGATATCAGATGGGACACTTAAGGCTTTTGTAGGCATTCTCATTTCTATAAACAAAATAGAAACCAATAGCGCTAGGATAAGCCCTATTTGAAAATGTAGTGTTGGATTTCTTCGTAAATTTGCTTCATGCTTGCGTGATTTTGTGTAAGTAGCGTTTTGGCGAACGTCCTTACTCTCTTGTGAATTTTTCATAAGATTTGATTTTAAAATGTTAAACAATTTTTAAAGCAAATCAACAAGCATACCAAAAAAGAAATCCCGAAAGCTTTTGCAATCGGGATTTCTAATTTTATAAAAGAGATTAAAACTTAATCTTCTACTTTGAATGTAATAGGAAGCGAGTATAATACTCCTACTGGCTTACCTCTTTGCTTCCCTGGAGTCATTTTAGGAAGTAATTTGATTACACGTTCTGCTTCTTGCTCCAATCTTGGATGCGGTGCTCTTGAACGTATATTAACAATATTTCCTGCTTTATCAATCTTAAAGCTCACAAAGATTCTATTTACTCCACTTAAACCTAAATCAGAACCAAGTTCAGTATTAAATTTTCTATTTACAAGCTTACTTACTTTCTCACTCATACAGGCTTTGCGATCTGCATTGTTTTTTTTGCTCTCGCACCCAGGAAAAATTGGAACATTTTCAATAACTGCAAATGGTACATCTGCAATCTCTTCTTCCTCTTCAACAACTTCTACTTCTTCTACCTCAACGATTTCTTCATCTTGAGTAGTTTCAGTAGATTCAATGATAGTTTCCTCTATCTCTTCTTCATCTTCTACTACTTCAATAATTTCTGGAGCCGGTGGTGGTGGTGGAGGTGGTGGTGGTGGTGGTGTATTAAGCTCTACAATTGGAATTTCTTCATCATCATCATCAGCATCTAAATGTGCTATGTTGATATTGCTTTTATCATACGTTTTCCACTCAATCGTAATATACGTAATGAGAAGAACTGCAGCCAAACCTATCTGAAAAAACAGTAAACTACGTTTTTTAAGATCTGATTTTGGATTTTTCTTAAGTTCCATAAATTCTTAGTATTAAAGGAAAGCTAAAATAACGAAATATAATTCTAAAATAAAACTAAAACTTT
>CAYYSK010000068.1:0-14531 GCA_964474345.1 uncultured Flavobacteriaceae bacterium | reverse complement strand
TGCACGTGCATCTCCATTTACTACAATACCAAATACTATATGATCATCATCAAGGTAAGATGCTCTATTTGCAGGGATCATTGTTGGATCTCTCAATGGAGGAATTCCATCTTGTTGCACACCTCCCCAACGTATTTCATCCATTCTAATTAAACTAGATGCTTGACGGCCTTGAAAATATTTCTCAAATTTAGTGTCTAAGGACTTATGAAGTTGTGACTTAAAATACGCGTAATCAGGAAGTATTTTTTGATCTTGATTCCATAAGTATTCATACCACTTATTAAAATCCAAACCAAAGTTTTGTCCAGTCTTCTTTTGTAATAGCAATGCCATTTTAATTCCTATATCTGAGTTATAACCAAAATACATAACTTCTATAGCCATAATAGCATACTCAGGTTTCCATTTTTCTCCTATTGTCTTAAGTAATTTTGCCTGTTCTGATTGACTGGATGTTGTAGTCAGGTTTAAGAAATAATGAACTTCGCTTGATGATGATACTTCTTGAGAAAGCGTCTCTGGACTATTAAGAAGTCCTATTAACACTCCAATAAAGGGTATTAATACTGTTTTTTTAATAGCTTGTAACATAACTTTTATTTTAAAAGTCGGTCGTTATAAAAGCTAAAATCTAACGCACACTAACATAAGTTTAATTAAAAAGATAGATTTTAATGTACCCCTATTTTATTAAGAGGAAATTTAACTGTTTTTTCTAGTTTCCCATTTTTATAATACTTCCAAGTCCCATGTTTCTTATTGTTCTTGTAATATCCTTCTCTTAAGAGTGCTCCATCTAGAGTATACAATTTTACAGGTCCATGTAATTTTCCATCTACATGTATATATGTTTTCGTAACAATTCCAGCTTCACTATAATGGGTCTCTTGCCCATTTTCTTTACCTTTTAGATAATTGACACGTTGTGCTACTGCTCCATTTTCAAAATATACAATGCGCTCGCCATCTAATAAGTCATTTACATAATATTCTTCTGTCATCATTCTAACTCCATCTTGATGATAATACATCCATTTTCCTTCTCGAGAGCGAAGCTTCATTTTTCCTTCACTCACTTTTTTTCCAGCAATAGTATAAAATATAACTTCCAAAATCTCACTTTCCTCTTTGTAAATTTTTATTGCTGTAGGGTGTCCTCCTTTTCTATCATAAAACTTAAAAGTTCCTACTTCTTGACCATGTACAAAAGTTCCTTCATATCGTAATTGTTCTGAATCTTCATAAAACTTATGCCAATCTCCATGTTTTTTATTATTCTCATCAGTTTTGTTAAACCCTTGTGCAATTACAATAGAATGAAAACCAACACAGAATACCATAAAAATCAAACCTCTTTTTATCATTTTTGGATTTATTAAATCGTTTATTTATAAGTGATAGCTCTATATTTGCAAAAATAAAGAGACCAATCAATTATGAAAAATATTTTATGTAATACTAAGATAGTAATCCTACTTATAACGATTATAGGGGTTATTTCTTGTACTGACGATGATGACAATGGCAATATTATAGATAATACGCCTAGTAATACTATATTAGATATAGTAATCAATGACCCTAATTATAGTTCTTTCCTTACTGCTTTACAACAAACGGGAGTAAACACTACAATTTCTGGTAGTGGTAATTTTACTGTTTTTGCACCTACAAATGCAGCTTTTGACACTTTTCTTAATGGTACTGCCATTGAAGATATTGATAATACAATTCTTACTCAACTTTTGCTAAATCATATTATTAATACAGAGTTTTTTGCAACAGATTTTACAACTGGATATCAAAAAAATATTGCAACTGAAGCTTCTTCAAATGCAAATATTGATATGTATATAGATACTACGAATGGAGTAATTATTAATAATCAATCTACAGTAATTGCTGCAGATATAGATGCTGATAATGGTGTATTACACGAAGTAGATATGGTTATTAATATTCCAACAATTAATACATTTGTTACTATAGACCCATCTTTAAATACTTTAGAAAGTGCATTAACAGACGAAGGGAATACTACATTTACTGATCTATTATCTGATACGACAGTAGACTTCACATTATTTGCGCCATCAAATAATGCATTTACAACCTTCTTAAATGGTGCAACAATAGCAGATATAGATAATGACGTACTTGTTCAAGTACTATCTAACCATGTTATTCCAAATATTGTTGCAGTATCTAGTGCATTAAATACTTCATATATAAATACGGCAGCTGTGTTTAATGGTGACATAAATGCCCCTATTACAATGTATTTAAATATTGATAATGGTATTGTTCTTAATGGGGCATCATCAGTTGAGCAAACAGATATTGTAACTTCTAATGGTGTAATGCATATTGTAGATACAGTTGTACCACTTCCAGATGTAACTACATTTGTATTTGCAGATCCTAATTTATCACTCTTATTAGAAGCTATTATGGCTGATCCTAACATAGATTATATAGCAACATTACAAACTCCTATAGGAGATGGCACTACTCCATTTACTTGTTTTGTCCCTACAAATGAAGCTTTCAATAACTTATTTTCAGACCTTAATATCACTGGAATATCAGATATTCCATTAATGGATTTATCTACTATTGTAGAGCTACACAATATCATTAATATGAATATTAGAGCTGATGAGTTGACCGCTATGGATGGCATGGCTTTTACTACTTTTTCTGGAATAGATATTACTATAGATGCAACTACACCTGCAGTTATAGGCCCTGATGGAGAATCTAGTGTTCTTCTTATGACTGATTTACAAACTACAAATGGAGTCATTCATACAATAGATAGGGTTTTAAGAAATTAGAATTCCATATCCTATTTTAAAATTAAAAGCTCTGATATAATTAAAATATTGGAGCTTTTTTATTTATGTTCATATTACTCTGATATTAGAAGAGAATTATTACTTTCCTCTAGCTTTCTTTTGTTTTTCAGCTTGTTCCATCATCTCAGCCATTTTCTTTTGAAAGCGACCTTGTTTTTTAGGTTTTGCTTTTTTCACTTCTATTTTAGCTTTGATTTTATCTTCATCGATGATGTATCTTTTTATAACGAGAATAATACCGATCGTAATTAAGTTAGAGATAAAGTAATATAAACTCAATCCACTTGCGTAGTTATTAAAGAAGAATAACATTAATAATGGAGAGAAATACATCATGTATTTCATCATTTTACCCATATCTGGCATTCCTTCTTGAGTAGGTTGTTGCATCGTTTGATTTCCTGTAGTTAATCGCATAGAAAAGAAAATCGTTACCGCAGCTAGTATTGGAAATAAACTCACGTGATCACCATAAAATGGAAGCGAAAAAGGGAGTTTTGCAATCTCGTCATAACTTGATAAATCTTTTGCCCATAGAAAACTTTTTCCTCTTAAATCAAAAGCAGATGGGAAGAATGTAAATAATGCATAGAAGACAGGAATTTGTAATAATGCTGGCAAACATCCAGCTGCTGGACTGGCCCCTGCTTTACTATACAATGCCATCGTTTCTTGTTGCTTCTTCATCGCATTATCTTTGTACTTTTCAGAAATTGCAGCAATTTCTGGTTTAAGTACTTTCATTTTTGCTTGAGAAACATATTGCTTATACTGTACTGGGGACAATAATAATTTTATAAATACCGTCATTAATATAATAGCAATTCCTGCTGGTAAAAATCCAGATAAAAATCCAAAAAATGGAATAACAAGGTATTTATTTAAAAAACCAAATATTCCCCATCCTAATGGCATTGCTTCATCTAAATTTCGATCATAGTCTTTGAATGTTTTATAGTCAGTAGGTCCATAATACATATTCATTGCATAATCTAATTCTCCATTTTTAGGAGCTAATAAAAGGTCTGCTTTATACTCCTTTGTAAATTCAGTTTCCTCTTGATCAGCATCTGTTGCTTTCTTTAAAAGGTCATTAGAAGTTAACTTTGCCTCTTCAAAAGGGGTATCTGTTAATAACATCGAACTAAAGAAATGTTGACGATAATTCATCCAACTTAACCCTCTTTCTACTTCATTATCATCTCCTACTTGAGCTAGCTTATCTGTTTTATCTCCTTCGTACTCATAGGTAAGACGTGTATAACGATTTTCATATTCTATACTCTTTGCATGGCGCATTCCTTTGAAATTCCATTGCAAACGCATAGGTTGACTTGAATTAAATACACGAGATAATCCTTGTGATTTCATACCAAAACCAAGCATATAATCTCCAGGTTTTAATTCATATCTATATTCTAAGAATTCTGTAGGTGATACTTTTAAACGCATTGTTAATACCTCATTACTACCATTTTTTGAAAGCTGTGGTTCAAAGAATAAATCTTTCGTATTCAAATTACGATTATCAGTGGTACTAAAAGATATATTAAATTGACTATTTCCATCTTTAATAAGATATACTGGAATAGAATCGTATGTTTTATATTTCAATAAAGTAGCTTTTACAATATGACCTCCTTTATTACTTACTTCAAGCTCTATAACATCATTTTTAACAACCGTAGTTCCAGCTACTGTTCCTGAATAGGCAAAAGCACCTAACCTATTTTGTAACTGAGAACTCTCTATAGAATCTGTAGGTTCTATTGTATTCTCATATATTGGAGTTGCTATATCTGTAGCTTCTTGCGCTTGCTCTTTTTGAACTTGTTCTTGCTTTGTTGCTTCTTGAGCTTCAACTTCTTCAGGAGTAGGCCTCGTATACATAATGTATATAATAATAAGCCCCATTAAGAGCATTCCTATCACTGAAGTTCTATCAAATTTTTTCATTAATTGGTATTGTATAAATCGCTTTTGCGAAAGTAGTATTTCTTATAAGAGATAGCAATTCTATCTCCAAAGGTTTTATATATGCCATACTGACACTATTTTTTTTCTGCATATGCAACTGTAGCTTTTACAAATGCAACAAATAATGGATGCGGATTTGCTACTGTACTCTTATATTCTGGATGATATTGTACACCTACAAACCAAGGATGATCGGGCAATTCAATAATTTCAACAAGTCCTGTATTAGGATTTGTTCCTGTTATTTTCATTCCAGCTGCTTCCAACTTGGTCCTATATGCATCATTAAACTCATAACGATGACGATGACGTTCTTCTATAACATCCTTCCCATATACATCGCTAACAATACTGTTTTCTTCAAGTGCACATTCCCAAGCACCTAAACGCATGGTTCCGCCCATATTAGTGATACTTTTCTGCTCTTCCATCAAATCTATTACAGGATGTGGGGTATTTGCATCCATTTCTGTTGAGTTTGCTTTCGCGAAAGCGCACACATTTCTCCCATATTCTATTACAGCCATCTGCATTCCTAAACAAATTCCTAGAAACGGAATTTTATGTTCTCTTGCATACTGAACAGCTTTAATCTTTCCTTCTATTCCACGTTCTCCAAAACCTGGTGCTACAAGAACCCCATCTAATTTTGAAATTTGGTTTTCTATTACATCTTCAGAGATATACTCGCTATGAATACTTTCTATCTTTATTTTTACTTCATTTTCTGCTCCTGCATGAATAAATGATTCTAGGATTGACTTATACGAGTCTTGAAGCTCTACATATTTTCCTATAAGCCCAATAGTCACTTGAGATTTAGGGTTTTTATGTTTTGTCAAAAATTCATTCCAACGCGTAAGTGTAGGAGTTGTTGATACTTCTAAATCTAAATTTTTAAGTACAATGGTATCTAATCCTTCTTTAAGCATTAGATTAGGTACATCATAAATCGTACTTGCATCTATAGATTCTATAACAGCCTCTCGTTCTACATTACAAAAACGTGCTAATTTTGAGCGTAATTCATTATTTAGTTTATGTTCAGTACGACATACTAGGATATCAGCTTGTATTCCACTTTCCATTAGTGTTTTTACACTGTGTTGCGTAGGTTTGGTCTTAAGTTCTCCTGCAGCAGATAGGTATGGAATAAGTGTTAAATGGATTACTAATGAATTGTTTTTTCCTAATTCCCATTTAAGTTGACGTATACTTTCTATATAAGGTAGCGATTCTATATCTCCTACTGTTCCTCCTATTTCAGTAATAACAATATCGTAGTCTCCACTTTTTCCAAGAATCTGGATACGTTCTTTAATTTCATTGGTAATATGAGGAATGACTTGAACTGTTTTGCCTAAAAACTCTCCTCTACGTTCTTTATCTATTACACTTTGATAGATTCGTCCCGTGGTTACGTTATTTGCTTGAGAGGTTGGCACGTTTAAGAAACGCTCATAATGTCCTAAATCCAGATCTGTTTCTGCTCCATCATCGGTTACATAACATTCTCCATGTTCATATGGATTTAATGTTCCTGGGTCTATATTTATATAAGGGTCTAATTTTTGAATAGTCACTCGATGCCCTCGTGCTTGTAATAGTCTTGCAAGAGATGCAGCAATGATGCCTTTACCCAATGAGGAAGTTACCCCGCCCGTTACGAAGATGTATTTTGTAGTTGCCATTAATGGAAATCTATGATTCGTTTACGGGGCATAAAGGTACATAATTTTATAAGTAGACACTCTATATTTTAAGGGATATTTTAGTGTGGGTTTTAATTAATTAATCCTAATTTCCTGTCTTGTTGAATATCAATGACCAATGTACCCTTATTTTAAGAATTACACATAAAAAACCAAAAACTAGAACAAATGTTCTAGTTTTTGGTTTTTTATGTGTCTGTACTTATACGTTAAATAAGAAATGCATTACATCTCCATCATCTACGACATACCCTTTTCCTTCTACTCCTAATTTACCTGCTTCTTTTACTTTGACTTCACTTCCATAGGTAACAAAATCAGCATATTTAATTACTTCTGCACGGATAAATCCTTTTTCAAAATCTGTGTGGATAACTCCTGCTGCTTGTGGTGCTGTAGATCCTATATTAATAGTCCAAGCACGTACTTCTTTTGCGCCTGCCGTAAAATATGTTTGTTGATTTAATAGTTTATATGCACTGCGTATTAATTTTGCACTTCCTGGTTCATCAAGTCCTATATCGGCTAAAAACATTTGACGCTCTTCATAATCATCAAGTTCTGTGATATCTGCTTCTGTACCTACAGCAAGAACTAATACTTCTGCATGTTCATCTTTTACATTTTCTTTGACCTGATCTACATATGTATTTCCATCTACTGCGCTATTTTCATCTACATTACATACATACATCACTGGTTTATCAGTAATAAACTGCAAAGGTTTTACATATTCTTCACGTGCATCATCATTTATTTCTATAGCACGTACAGAGATTCCTCCTTCAAGACCTTCTTTAAGTTTAAGTAATATTGTTTCTTCTGCTTGCGCTTCTTTATTTCCAGTTCTAGCAGCCCTTTTAACCTTATCCAGTTTTTTATCAACTGTTTCTAAATCTTTTAGTTGTAATTCAATATCAATTGTTTCTTTATCACGTATTGGATCTACACTTCCATCTACATGTACGATATTATCATTATCAAAACAGCGTAGTACGTGAAGAATAGCATCTGTCTCGCGGATATTTCCCAGAAACTGATTCCCTAATCCTTCCCCTTTACTAGCGCCTTTTACCAATCCTGCAATATCTACAATCTCTACAGTTGCTGGTATAACACGTTCTGGATTTACAAGCTCTTCTAATTTTTTAAGACGAGAGTCTGGCACATTTACAACTCCAATATTAGGTTCTATCGTACAAAACGGAAAATTAGCACTTTGCGCTTTGGCATTAGACAAACAATTAAACAAGGTTGATTTTCCAACATTAGGTAATCCTACAATTCCTGCTTTCATAATAGATGATTCAAATAAGTATGCTTTCGCGAAAGCAGTTTAACACCACTTCCTTTTTCAGCCTGCAAAGATACATTGGAAGAACTAATATATCATCATTTTAAAGGGTTTATTGTAGTAGTGCCTTCTTGACCATACCATTTTGTAATCGTATTTTCGGCAGGTTTAAAACGAGGTGTAAAGTCTACACTATTTTTTACACTTTTTGATGTAGTTCCTGTATGCCATTGCCATATATAGCATCCTGCAAACCAAGATTCATTCCATAATTTCTGAAACATTGCTTCATAAGCGAATTGCTGTGTTTGATCCGATTTTTTCTCAGTTAATATTCCAATTGCAGACCCCCATTCCCATGGTTTAATAGTGGCAGAGACATCACTACGATATCCTACTTCTGTAAATAGTATTGGTTTTTTATAGGCTTGAGAAGCCATTTTCATCTTCTCAATGTGTGTATTCCAGCCTAGTTTTATTTCATCTACACTAGGCTCTTTATGAGTTGTTAATGGAAAATAGGCTTGAATTCCAATATAATCTAATTCATTCCAAAATGGAATACTTTCAATAGGATCATCCCAATTCAAAGCATACGTCAATTTTCCTGAATATACCTGCTTAACTTCTTTAATAAGTACAAACCAAGCTTCTGGTTTGTTTTTAACAACTGTGCGTAATTCTGTTCCTATACAAAATAAAAGGACATCTGTGGCTTCAGCAATACGAGCGTACTGTATCATAATTGCTTTGTAGTTTTCAAACCATATATCCCAATCCTCTTTAGAAAGTCTAATATTAGAACGCCATCCATCTACCAACCAGACATGAGGTTTTAAGTGTACGCGTATATTTCTTTCTTGTAAACGTCTTATTTGACGGATTACAGAAGAGTCTCTACGAGACCAGACACCCGGTATTATTTTCCTACCAATCTTACTTACTTCTTCGTTTTCTTGATCTATAAATGGAATGACTGTAGACCATTCTATATTGTCTTTAATAATATCCTTTGTTGATTTCCAATATTCTTCATTAGAATCATAAGACCAGAAAACACTCATACCTCTATGTTTTCCGTCTATATCATAAAGATTAGTTGCTTTCTCTGTCGTATTTTCTATTGTGTGATTCCAAGTATATTCATAGAATTCTTTGCTATTTTTTGCTATGACTCCTTTTACACTTAAAAAAATAAATAAAACAGGAAGAATCAATGTAATACTTAATCGTTTTCCAGCAGTGATCCATCCATTTTTTTTATAACCTCTCCTTGTATATCTTCCTATTATAAATAACACATACAATAACAAAAAAAGAATATGAAATCCTACAAGAAATGTGGTACTAGGAATTACTTTTAGTAATTGAAACATCCCTTCTTTAAAAGGGACTTCAGCCTGCCAAATACCTATACAATACAAGAATAAAAATAACACCCAAGTACAAAAATATACAATGATTAGAGGGAGAATTTCTTTTTTTAAGTACATATTATTGTCTAAAATCGTCTATCTCTTAGAAGTCCATAACGTATAATTGTTACATCTTCTTATTCTTTTTTAAGAACACGATCAATAGTATCTGTATATTCTTTAAAGGCAACAAGATTATTATGCCCTCCTTCAGGGATGGTAATAAATTCTTTTTCAGGAGATTTTATTGCTTGAAACAACTTTTGTCCATGCTCATAAGCTACAACTTCGTCTTGTGTCCCATGAAATAAAGTTGTTGGGCAAGAAACATTGTTTATATACTGATATGTAGGCATTTTATATTTTAACAATCGCTTTATAGGTAGCCAAGAAAAACGAGATTTTGCTTCGTTTTCAATACTATAAAAAGGAGTTTCTAAGGTTAGATTCTTAGGATTATTTTTACTAGCTACATACGTAGCAAAAGTAGTTCCTAAACTTCTTCCATATACGTGAATTTGCGATTCTGAATAGTTTGCTTTCGCAAAAGCGTACCATAATTCACTATCATCATAAAGTGTTTGTTGTGGATCTGACAACTTTGTACTTGAATCTCCACTTTTTCCATAATTACGATAATCCATTACAATAACTGCATATCCTTTTTGAGTAAAATAACTTGTAATCTCACCCCAACGTCTTACGCTTCCTGCATTTCCATGAAAATAAAGAATCACTCCTTTGGCATTTTGTACTGGAAAATGAAGCCCATGTAATTGAGTACCACCTTTTCCTTCTTGATATACTTCTTCAAAAGGAGCTTCGAACTCAAACACATATTCTTTAGGCAACTGTTCAGGATGAAATAGCATACTTTCTTGAAAAAAGTATAATCCGCCACAAAGAATCCCATAGATATTTCCCAAAACAAATAAAAGGATTGCTCCCCTTTTTAATGAACGTTTCATTACGTTTTAATTTACAGCAAAGTACTAGAATAGTTATCATAAAAACAACATTCTATAAATATCACTTTTAAAAATTTAAGCGTTCTTACGTTTTGTATTATGAATTACTTTAAAACTAGTGCCTTCGAGATCAACATCTTTTGGTGTTGAATCAAGAATCTCAGTAAGCATCTTATGATAGCTTTTGAAATTATTTAGATTCTTATGCCCTCCATCTATCACAGTATATAACTTTGTTAACTTAGGTTTAATTTTGGAGAGCTTTACGCTGGTTTTATAAGGAATCAATTTGTCATCTGTTCCATGAATAATATGTATAGGACATTGTACATATTTAAGCCATTTATAAGTTGGTAAAGGGTACTTTATTAATAAAGACAAAGGCATAAAAGGAGCATAACGAGCTGTCACTTTGGTAAGACTATAATAAGGAGCATCTAGTACTAACATTCTCGGGTTATTGACAGATGCAATTTTTGTAGCAAGTCCAGAACCTAAACTACGTCCATAAAGAATAATGTGTTTTTCATTTACACGTTCTTTCAATTTATTATAGATAACTTGTAAATCTCGTTTTAATGCTTTTTGATTACGGCGTCCTGTACTTTTACCAAATCCTCTATAATCCATCATCACGACATCATATCCATTACGCGTAAAATCGACTGCAAATTTACCCCAACCTTTGATACTCTTAGAATTCCCTTTAAGATATAAAACAACTCCTTTTGGTCTCTCTACTTTAAAATGAAGGCCATTAAGTACAGCACCATCACGAGTCTCTATATTGTATTCATCAACTTCTTGATTTTCATAAAAGAACTGAAAATCTGTGGGAAGTTTTTCAGGTTTAAACAAAAAATAGTCTTGTAAGTAATACAGTAACAGACTAATGACTATATACAACACTAAAATAAAAAGTAATATGGGTCCCCAATATGCCATCCTTAAAGGTAGGAAAAAAGTATGTTACTTTCTCTTTTAAGTGATAAGACCTTATACATTTCTGCCTTTTGTAAATAGATAGAAATAGTAATAAACATCTATACTTAAACCCGAATTATGCATTAGAAAATCTATTACATTACATCACAAAACAACTGCAAACATTATCACTACGCTGTATTTTTTACTTTAACTCCCCACCTTCGTGAGGACAGACTACGCGATGCTATGCTAAAAGCAAGAAAGCACTAGTGTTTATTGTCGTTTTGCACTTCATTACGAAGTTCTAATGCATAATTCGAGGTAAACGTTAAATTCTTTAACACAAATCACCTTTTATACACAAAAGTTGTGTTGTACATTGTACCATTCTAATATACAAAACAATGACTTTACAAAAATCTTTACAACTAGCGGTTATAGCGTTAGTACTCCCTAGTTTTTTTATTGCTTGTTCAGACGCTAGTTCTGATGGCAATATTACTGAAGAAAGCGCATCTCTTTCTGTTGATTATGAAAAGTATGAGCTTGCAAATGGACTTGATGTTATTTTACATCAAGATAAAAGTGATCCTATTGTCTCTCTTGCTGTTCAATATGCTGTGGGATCTAACCGCGAAAAAACTGGGCGTACTGGATTTGCCCATCTTTTTGAGCATATGTTATTCCAAGAATCTGAAAACGTACCACAAGATCAATTCTTTAAAAAAATACAAGATGCTGGAGGTACACTTAATGGAGGTACTTGGAAAGACGGTACTATTTATTATGAAGTAGTTCCTAATAACGCTATGGAAATGGTGATGTGGCTTGAAAGTGATCGTATGGGATACTTAATTAATACGGTAACAGAATCTGCTTTCTATAACCAACAAGAAGTAGTTCAAAATGAAAAGCGCCAACGTGTAGATAATAATCCTTATGGACATACAGGATGGGTGATTGATAAAAATATCTACCCAGAAGGACATCCATACAACTGGCAAGTAATTGGAGAATTAGTAGATCTTCAAAATGCAACTATAGATGATGTAAAAGAGTTTTATGCAAAATATTATGGACCTAATAATGCAACACTTGTATTAGCTGGTGATTTTGAAACTGCTGAAGCAAAAGCGATGATTGAAAAGTATTTTGGGGAGATTAAAAAAGGAGAAGATGTACCAAAATTAAAACCTCAACGTGTTACTCTTTCTGAAACGAAAAGATTGTATCATGAAGACAATTTTGCACAAGCGCCACAATTAAATATGGTATGGCCTACAGTTGAGCAATATACAAACGATGCGTATGCATTAGATTTTTTAGGTCAAATTTTATCTGATGGAAAAGAAGCTCCCATTTATGAAGTACTTGTTAAAGAGAAAGAGTTAACATCTAATGCATTTGCTTTTAATAACTCACAAGAGCTTGCCGGAGCATTTCGTATTTCTGTAACAGCAAGTGCTGGAAAGAATTTAAATGATGTAGAAAAAGGGATTTTTGAAGCGATGAAACGTTTTGAAACAAATGGGATTCAAGAAGGAGATCTTGATCGTCTTAAAGCAAGTCAAGAAACAGATTTCTATAATGGAATCAGTAGTGTTCTTGGAAAATCGTTCCAAATGGCACAATACAATGTATTTGCAGGAGAGCCTAGTTTTATTGAGAAAGATATTGAGAATATTAAAAATGTAACAGAAGCAGATATTTTACGTGTATATAATACCTATATCAAAGACAAGCCATTTGTATTAACAAGTTTTGTTCCTAAAGGGCAACTAAATCTCATTGCTGAAAATTCTGAAAAAGCACCTATCGTAGAAGAAGCTATTACAAAAAATATAGTAAAAGAAGTAAAAGATGTAGCAACAGAAGTTGTAAAAACACCATCTAATTTTGATCGCTCTATAGAACCTACTCAAGGACCCGCACCAGCACTTAATATTCCCGATAGTTGGACAGCTACTTTATCTAATGGTATGAAAGTATATGGTATCGAGCAAAACGAAATACCTACAGTTAATTTTAACCTTGTGATTGAAGGTGGACATTTATTAGATGATAAAAACAAGAATGGGGTTGCAAACCTTATGACTGATATTATGATGGAAGGTACTGCCACTAAAACCCCAGCTGAATTAGAAAAAGCAATTCAAAGTTTAGGAGCTAGTATCAATATGTTTACGACTCGTGAATCTATTATAGTACAAGGAAATGCATTAACACGTAATTTTGCGGCTACTATGGATCTTATCGAAGAGATACTATTAGAACCGCGTTGGGATGAAGAAGAGTTTGGACGTATTAAAATTGCAACTATAAATGGTATCAAACGTTCTAGTGCAAATCCAAATGTAATCGCAAATAGAATCTATACAAAAACATTATACGGAGAAGATCATATCTTTTCATATCCAAACAGCGGAACAGAAGAATCTGTAAATGCCCTTACTATGGATGATTTAAAAGCATTTTATAACAAGAATTTCTCTCCATCTATAAGTAGATTCCATATTGTTGGAAAGATTGATCAAAAGACAACCATAAATGCACTTAAAGATCTTGAAACAAAATGGGCTGCAAAAGATGTAACAATTCCTACCTATGAAATTCCAACACAGCGAGATAAATCATCTTTACTATTTGTTGATGTACCTAATGCAAAACAATCTGTAATCAGTATTGGAAATATAGGATTAGCACGCACAGATAAAGATTTTTACCCAGCTGAAGTAATGAACTATAGTTTAGGAGGAGCTTTTAATGGAGTTGTAAATAGAATTCTTCGTGAAGAAAAAGGATACACCTATGGAGCTCGTACAGGATTTAGTGGTACTAAAATACCAGGTACATTTACAGCGTCATCAAGTGTACGTACAAATACAACAGGAGAATCTGTTCAAATCTTTAAAGATGAGATAGCACGTTATAAAGAAGGGATTTCTGCAGAAGATCTTGAGTTTACAAAAAATGCCTTAATTAAATCTAATTCGCGTCGATTTGAAACACAAGGAGCTCTTTTAGGTATGCTACGAGAAATGAGTGCATATGACTTAGCTCCAAATTATATCGAAGATGAAGAAGCTACAGTACGCAATATGACTCTTGAGCAACACAAAGCACTTTCTAACAAGTACCTTAATGAATCAACAATGGCATACCTTGTTGTAGGAGATGCTGCAACACAATATGCTCAATTTGAAAAAATGGGCTTTGATGAAGTAAAATTGCTTGATAAAGATGGTAATGAGACAGAGCTTAAAAAAGTAAAGCAATAAACATTTTATATATGTATTAAAAAGGGACATCAAATGATGTCCCTTTTTTTATAGTAAGTACTTCTATTTAGAATTCAGATTTAAGTACCTTAGTCATTC
>CAYYSK010000067.1:0-14576 GCA_964474345.1 uncultured Flavobacteriaceae bacterium | reverse complement strand
CTGTTAACTAGATATTAATCTCTAAGCTTGGCATCACTTTTGTCATAAGAAAACCGTATTTTTAAACGTTACATACTATACTATCTTAATAGTGTGTCTTATTGCTTATGAAAAAGATTTTTACAATTCTTGTGTTTGTGCTATCGTGCCATTTCGCGCAAGCGTCATACATCTTAATTCCTATGGATGTAGATGGACAGAAAGAACATCTTAAAGCTTATGGAATAACCTACTGGACATTGGATCAACAGATCAAGGTAAAGTGGTTGCTTAATTATAGAGGGGGTTCTTTCCTCGTGCCAGATACCGAAGAGATACGAAGAGAATGTACTATACGTGGTGTTTCTTATGAAGTATTATCTGATGGAAAAACAGAAGAGTTACTTACGATGATCAGTAGTCCTTCTCAAAATATGGATGCAGTAGTTCTTGAAAAAGCACCAAAAATAGCGGTGTATACTCCAGATAGTAAAGTGCCTTGGGATGATGCGGTGACTATGGTATTGACGTATGCAGAGATTCCTTATGAAACTATTTATGATGAAGAAGTGTTAAGTGATCAATTGATTCTCTATGATTGGTTGCATTTACATCATGAAGATTTTACAGGACAATATGGTAAGTTTTATGGAGCCTACCGTTCTGCACCTTGGTATATAGAGGAAAAGAAAGCAGCAGAAACACTAGCAACAAAACTAGGATATAGTAAAGTATCTGAAGAAAAGAGAGATGTGTCTTTAAAGATTAGAGATTATGTTGTAGGAGGAGGATTTATGTTTGCGATGTGTAGTGCAACAGATAGTTTTGATATTGCACTTGCAGCCGAAGGAGTAGATATATGTGAACCCATGTTTGATGGAGATGCTTCAGAAGCTGGTTATCAATCTAAAATAGATTTTGGAAAAACCTTTGCTTTTAAAAACTTTAACTTAGAACGCTCTCCTACGGTATATGAATTTTCTTCTATAGATATGACACGTAAGCGTCGTATTCCTTTTGAGACAGATTACTTTACATTGAAAGACTATAGTGCAAAATGGGATCCTATTCCTACCATGCTATGTCAAAATCATACAGCGCTTGTAAAAGGGTTTATGGGACAAACAACTTCCTATGATTCAAGCATTATAAAGTCAAATGTATTAGTCATGGGAGAAAATCTAACGAATGGAGAAGCCAGGTATATCCATGGAATCAAAGGGAAAGGTTTTTTTACTTTTTATGGAGGACACGACCCAGAAGATTATAAACATAGAGTTGGAGATCCTAAAACGGAGTTAGAATTGCACCCTAATTCTCCAGGATATCGTTTGATTTTAAATAATGTGCTTTTCCCAGCAGCTCGTAAGAAAAAACAAAAGACTTGATATATGAAAATATATAAATTATTGAGTATTGGTTTGGTAGTGTTATGTGCATTTACAACAGAACCAGAACGTATTGCTTGGGGATCTGACGTGCAATTATCTTGGTCAGATTTTAAAGGAAGCTCACAAAGTAAAGGAAGATATGTTGCTAGTACAAGTAGTGGTATGAGCCAATCATATGTCATAGATGGTAAAGGAATGCTTGATAAATCAGAAACTTTTGTAACAGCACATTTTTATCCAGAATATTCTTGGTATAAGGCAAAAGATACCACAGCAGCGTTATTAAAACACGAACAAACTCATTTTGATATTACAGAAGCTCATGCCCGTATGTTAAATGCCCGTATTAGATCCTATAAATTTACTTCTAACTCTAAAGCAGAAGTAAAAGCATTATATGAACGAATAGAAAATGAAAGACGTGAGATGCAGCGTCGATTTGATGAAGAAACGAATCATTCTATCAACAGAGAAGCTGAAAAAGAATGGGAAGAAAAAATCAGAAGATTACTTTTACCTCAATAATCAAATATAGAAATAAAAAAGGCTTCCAAATTGGAAGCCTTTTTTATTTCTATAAGATAATTTCTTATTTAGTAAAAGGTACTGCAACACGAGTAGTTCCCCATGCCATATGAAGATGAGCACCATTGTCCGCAGGAACAAATTCCATTCCGAAGTATTCAACACTATCTCCAGAAGATACAGATACATTGGTACGAGCTACATCATTTTTCTCATTGTAAAAATAAGACCCCCAAACATTAAGGTCAGAACTTAATATGATTGTCCATTCTTTATCTCCAGGAATAGCATACATAGTATATGTTCCAGCTTTTACTGAAGTACTTCCAAATTTCATGTCAGTGTACAACGTAACTTCTGCAGCTTCGTTTGCACCTAATCTCCATACTTTTCCGTTTGGAGCTAAAGAAGCAAGATCACGTCCTTTTAATTGTGGACGACTATACGTTACTTTAATTTGCTTGTTTGATTCTTTGTAACTAGCTGGAAAAGCAGCTTGATCCATTGGACTTTTGTCTACTTTAAATTCTTGAGCAATTGCAGTTGGAGTAACTATAAAAGCCATTACTGCGATAGCGATAGTAAATAATTTTTTCATTTCGAGTTTAATTTTGGTTAAAGATACTGTGGGTAACTATTTTAGATTGTTAAAGAAAACCTAAGATTTTTCCTGATAATCAGTCGTAATAGGTCTTAGAAACTTTCAAAAGCATTCAAAGTACGCTTTCGCGAAAGCGATATTCTTATATTTAAGTAGTTTTATTTTATTTTTTATTTAAATATGAAAGCATATGTAGATATATTGTTTTATTAATGAAAGTATAATTGCAATTTTGACTTGTCAATTTAAAACAAATAATTATGTGCGGAATTGTATGTGCCTTTGAATTAAAACAAGATGTAACTGCTTTACGTCCTCAATTATTAGAAATGTCAAAAAAAATCAGGCATAGAGGTCCAGATTGGAACGGTGTATATCATACAAATAAAGCAATTTTAGCTCATGAGCGTCTTGCTATTGTAGATCCAGCTTCAGGAAAACAACCATTGTTTAATAAAGACGCGACATTAGTACTCGCTGCCAATGGAGAAATATATAATCATAAAGAACTTAAAAAAAACCTCAAAATAGATTATGCATTTCAAACAGCTTCAGATTGCGAAGTGATTCTTGCTTTATATGAAGAAAAAGGAGAAGATTTTGTAGATGATCTGAATGGAATTTTTGGTTTTGCACTCTATGATACAAAAACAGATAGTTATTTTATTGCTCGTGATCATATGGGAATTATTCCATTATATATGGGATGGGATGTACATGGGACATTTTATGTTGCTTCAGAATTAAAAGCTTTGGAAGGCGTATGTTCAAAAATTGAATTATTTCCTCCAGGTCATTATTTATCAAGTGAAGATGGAAAATTAGTACAATGGTACAAGAGAGACTGGATGAAATATGATGCTGTAAAAGGAAACGAAACAAGTATTGATGATTTGCATGATGCATTAGCGGCTTCTGTAAAACGACAATTAATGAGTGATGTGCCTTATGGGGTATTGCTTTCAGGAGGGCTAGATTCTTCTATTACAAGTGCTATTGCAAAGTTATATTCAGAAAAACGTATTGAATCCGGAGATAAACAAGAAGCTTGGTGGCCACAATTGCATTCTTTTAGTATTGGATTAGAAGATTCACCAGATCTTGCAGCAGCCCATGTTGTAGCAGATCATATTGGAACAGTACATCATGAAATTAAATTTACAATTCAAGAAGGATTAGATGCTATACGAGATGTGATTTATCATTTAGAGACTTATGATATAACAACTATAAGAGCGAGTACACCTATGTATTTAATGGCAAGAGTCATTAAATCCATGGGAGTGAAAATGGTGCTTTCTGGAGAAGGAGCCGATGAGATTTTTGGAGGATACCTATATTTTCATAAAGCACCTACTGCAAAAGATTTTCATGAAGAAACTGTTCGTAAGCTAGATAAATTACATATGTATGATTGTTTACGAGCCAATAAATCTCTTGCTGCATGGGGTATTGAAGGGCGTGTTCCTTTTCTAGATAAAGAGTTTATGGATGTAGCGATGCGTTTGAACCCAAAAGATAAAATGATTACAGCAGAACGTAGAGGTATGGAAAAATGGGTATTGCGTAAAGCATTTGAAAAGTATTTGCCAGAAAGTGTAGCTTGGAGACAGAAAGAACAATTCTCAGATGGTGTAGGGTATAATTGGATAGATACACTTAAAGATGTTGTAGAAGAAGCTGTGAGTACTTTACAAATGGAAAATGCGCATCATCGTTTTCCGATACACACACCACAAAATAAAGAAGAGTTTTATTATCGTTCTATTTTTGAAGAACATTTCCCAAGTGATGCGGCTGCGTTGTGTGTACCTTCTGTTCCTTCTGTAGCTTGCAGTACACCTACTGCTTTAGAATGGGATGAAACATTTAAAAACATGAATGATCCATCTGGAAGGGCAGTCGTCATGGTACACGATGATGCATATTAAAAGCATTCATTTTTTTGATAAAAATACTAGTTATATGCTAACGTTTTTTGTTTGATAGCATGATGTTTATATATTAAATTGATTTTAAAGGAGTACGCTTTCGCGAAAGCGCATAAATACTAGACATTTCGTGTGTTTGTTTTTCACAAATTGTTGATAACTTAAAGGGTTTTAGTGCTGTTTTAACGGTATAGAAGAAGCCCTTTTTTTATATTTGTTAACCTTAGATTTTTAAGACAATTTTAAGAAGAGTATATATGAGCGACGACGCTAACAAAAAACAGTATTCAGCAGATAGTATTCAGGCCCTTGAAGGGATGGAACATGTACGTATGCGACCATCGATGTATATCGGCGATGTAGGCGTAAGAGGATTACACCATTTAGTATACGAAGTTGTTGATAACTCTATTGATGAAGCGCTTGCAGGACACTGTGATACTATTGATGTTACTATCAATGAGAATAATTCTATTACAACTCGTGATAATGGGCGTGGTATTCCAGTAGGAATACATAAGAAAGAAGGTGTATCTGCACTGGAAGTTGTAATGACAAAAATAGGTGCCGGAGGTAAATTTGATAAAGATTCTTATAAAGTTTCTGGAGGGCTTCACGGTGTTGGAGTTTCTTGTGTAAATGCACTTTCTGATCATTTGAAAGCAACAGTTTTTAAAGATGGTAAAATCTGGGAACAAGAGTATGAGAGAGGAAAAGCTTTATATCCTGTAAAAGCTGTAGGTGATACAGATTTTAATGGTACAGAAGTTACTTTTTTACCTGATACAAGTATATTCACGCAAACAATAGAATATAATTATGAAACGCTAGCAGCTCGTCTTAGAGAGCTAGCATATCTTAATAAAGGGATTACAGTAACGCTTACCGATAAACGTGAGAAAGACGAAAAAGGTGAGTTTGTAACTGAGACATTTCATAGTACGGAAGGACTTTCTGAGTTTGTACGTTTTCTAGATAGTAATCGTAACGCTATTATAGGAGATGTGATTTCTATGGAAGGTGAGAAAAATGGAATTCCTGTAGAAGTAGCTATGATTTATAATGATAGCTATTCAGAAAATTTACATTCGTATGTGAATAATATTAACACCCATGAAGGGGGAACACACCTTGCTGGTTTTCGTAGAGGATTAACAAGCTCACTGAAGAAGTTTGCAGATAATTCTGGAATGCTTGATAAGTTAAAGTTTGATATTGCTGGAGATGATTTTAGAGAAGGATTGACAGCTATTATTTCTGTAAAAGTTGGGGAGCCTCAATTTGAAGGGCAAACAAAAACAAAATTAGGAAATCGTGAAGTTACTTCTGCTGTTTCTCAAGCTGTTGCTGAGATGGTAGAAATCTACATGGAAGAAAACCCTAATGATGCAAAAATCATTGTTCAAAAAGTAATTCTTGCAGCACAAGCACGTCACGCAGCTAAAAAAGCACGTGAAATGGTACAACGTAAGACCGTGATGAGTATCGGAGGTCTTCCTGGAAAATTATCTGATTGTTCAGAAACTGATCCAACATTGTGTGAAGTATTCCTTGTTGAGGGAGATTCGGCAGGAGGAACAGCAAAACAAGGTCGTGATCGTGAGTTTCAAGCAATCTTACCATTGAGAGGTAAAATCTTGAATGTAGAAAAGGCAATGCAACATAAAGTGTTTGAAAATGAAGAAATAAGAAACATCTTTACAGCGCTTGGAGTTACTATTGGAACAGAAGAAGATAGTAAAGCTTTAAATCTTTCAAAATTACGTTATCATAAAGTAGTTATTATGTGTGATGCCGATGTCGATGGTAGTCATATATCTACACTTATATTGACATTCTTTTTCCGTTATATGAAAGAGCTTGTAGAAAATGGATATGTATATATCGCGACGCCACCATTATATCTTGTTAAAAAAGGACAGAAAAAACAATATGCTTGGGATGACGAACAACGTGATCAAATAGCTGCTTCTTATGGTAATCAAGGGGTGTCTATACAGCGTTATAAAGGTCTTGGAGAGATGAATGCAGAACAATTATGGGATACGACAATGAATCCCGAATTTAGAACACTTAGACAAGTCGCTATAGATAATGGAACTGAAGCTGATCGTATATTCTCTATGTTAATGGGAGATGAAGTGCCACCTCGTCGTGAATTTATCGAGAAAAATGCTGTGTATGCTAATATTGATGTTTAAGATTGATACTAAAAAGTAAATTATATTAGTATTTGATTTATAGATACTTGTAATTATAGATAAAAACTGAACAACGAGAATAGTTGTTCAGTTTTTTTGTTTATATGATATCGAAAAACTGATTAACCCCCCCCTTAATTTAAATTCCCTTATTTTCGCAGACTAATATACTATAACAACCTACCAATGCGAATCAAAATCCTACTTATACTTTCTTTTATGGGAAGTAGCTTCCCTTTATTGTATTCTCAAACTGCTTTTCAAGATTTAGAATTAGTATTAGAAGATCTACTATTAATTTCTGATAGATTTGTAACTCCCGGAGCAGATGGAGCAGCTTATCAAGCAACAGGGGGTTGGGCAAGTACGGCAAAAAATCTAGACTTATTTCAAATAGATGCATCTATACACATTAATAGTCTATTTATTCCTAGAAAGAGAAGAGAATTTATAGTAAATAACTCAGATTTTAACGCATTACGCATACGAGGAGCAGAATCAATAACTATTCCAACGGTACTAGGAGGAGATACAAATGTTTTCTTTGACTTTGATATAGATGGAGATCCTAATGAATTTCAAGCTTTTGAAGGGATTAACGAAAATCAATTGTTTCACCCTTTTCTTCAAACTTCTATAGGTCTTTGGAAAAAAACAGACCTTACAGTACGTTATTCACCAACTATAAAAATATCAGATGGAGAATATGGGATTTTTGGTTTAGGACTTAAACATTCTGTAAGTCAGTATTTTGTAAAAGAAGAAGATAGTAATAATCTAGAAGTAGCTGTACAGGTAGCATATTCGAGATTTAATTCCAATTTTTTATTTGATACATTCCAAGTAGATGCACCTGAAGGAGATTTATTAGGTATACCTTTATTATCCGTAAATCGCTTAGACGTCACTTCAGATACCTGGGTATTCCAGGCATTAGCTTCTAAACGATTCAATAATCTTGAATTCTTTGGAGGGTTTGGTATTATTACTGGAGACGTTCAATTTGAAATGAGTGGAGAACAAAGCTTATTCTTAGGTCTTTTAAATAACCTTCTTGAAGGGTTAGATCCAACAAGAACTTTGGCAAAAGGAGATGTGGGTATTAATTATCACTTCGGTAATTTTTATGTATCAAATGCATTTACATTTGGAGAATTAGCAAACTATAATCTTTCTTTTCATTATAAAATTTGACCTCTATTTTATACTTAATAATGATTACTAAGAGGATTTAGATTAGTTTTTCTAAAAGTTCTTTTGCAGTATTATGTCTATAATACGTTCTATTATTAGTAATAATTGTTAGTATTTTTATTGGCGCCGCCAAAGGGTTTAATACCCCGAGGTAGTTTACTGATTTTTTTTGTTCTCTTGTTTTAGGTATGTTGACGCTTTATACCTGTGATGTCACCTTTTTCACATCCAGTAATAATACATAAAATAAATAATGTAGTTAAATAAAATAATTTGTTTATAATCTTTTGAATTTAAATTAGGTTTAGGATTTGGCATATAATAAAAGTATTCTCTTAAGAATACTAAATATTGCATTATAAACATCCCAATATATGTTAATGGAATGTCTGTATAAATTGAAGAGGCGATATATATTGTTTTGTTACCCAGAAGGTTTGATTTTTTAAGCCTGAAAAGTAGAAAATCAAAATAATCTTCTTTTAACCCTTCCTTAGTAGTTAAATGTTAAAGAAGCCGTATTTTTGCAACTATAGAATGAAATAATTATAAATTCAAAAAAAATAATTTTATGAAAGTTACCGTAGTAGGTGCAGGAGCTGTAGGAGCAAGTTGTGCCGAATATATCGCTATTAAGGATTTTGCAAGTGAAGTTGTATTATTAGATATTAAAGAAGGATATGCCGAAGGAAAGGCTATGGATTTAATGCAAACAGCTTCTCTCAATGGTTTTGATACAAAAATTACTGGTTCGACTAGTGATTATAGTAAAACAGCTGGGAGTGATATTGCGGTAATTACATCTGGTATCCCTCGTAAACCAGGAATGACACGTGAAGAATTGATAGGGATTAATGCTGGAATTGTAAAATCTGTTGCAACTAGTCTTGTAGAACACTCTCCAAATGTGATTTTAATTGTCGTGTCAAATCCTATGGATACTATGACATATCTAGCTCATAAAGTAACTGGCCTTCCTAAAAACCGTATTATTGGTATGGGGGGTGCATTAGATAGCGCACGTTTTAAGTATCGTTTGGCAGAAGCTTTAGAAGCACCTATCTCTGATGTAGATGGTATGGTGATTGGAGGACATTCAGATAAAGGGATGGTGCCTTTAACGCGTTTAGCTACTCGTAATAGTGTGCCAGTATCAGAATATATTAGTGAAGAACGTTTGCAGCAAGTGCTTGAAGATACCAAAGTTGGAGGAGCTACGTTAACTAAACTTCTAGGAACATCTGCTTGGTATGCGCCAGGAGCAGCAGTATCAGGATTGGTACATGCGATTGCTTGTGATCAAAAGAAAATATTCCCTTGTTCTACATTGTTAGATGGTGAGTATGGACTTTCAGATTTATGCATTGGAGTGCCTGTAGTTTTAGGACGTAATGGTATTGAAAAAGTAGTAGAAATTAATTTAAGCGATGCAGAAAAAGCACACTTAGAAGAAAGTGCGGCAGGCGTTAAGAAAACAAATGGGCTTATAGAAGCATAGTAATATTATTTATGTTTTTTAAAAAGCATAAATACATACATTATTATATAAAAAAGAGATAGTTTAAAAATTATCTCTTTTTTGTTTTTAGTCGTCTTTTTCAAGAAAGTAAAATTACCAATTTAGAGATCTGAAAAATATTGGATACTCATAATTGAAGCACTATATTTGTACGCTTTGTAAAAAGATTGATTACAAGAATTAAATTCTTATTTTTTTGAAATTAGGCCTGAAAAATAAATGGTACATAAGTGCTTTCATTTTTGCTCTAGCTATTATAGGTATTAGCTTAGAGCATACTTCTGTGCCTAATCAAGAGATTGTTATTCAGTTTGTTAATGATGAAGTTACTTCTGATGAAACTCAAAATACAATAGCACGTGTTAAAAGCCAGCTAGAAACTGTAGCGGTTGATAATATAAAAATTCAAGAATTAGAGAACGGAACATTAAAGATCACATACTATAGTGATGTAGAGGTTTCTGAAATTAAAAAAATATTCTCAGAAGGAATTAAGATAGCATTTAATCAAGCTTCTTATAAAAAGGATAGAGATGTTCCTTCTGAAAAAGAATTTAAGTTTTACCAACTTGATGTATACGAAATTCAAAATAATAATGATTTTGTTGGTTCTAGCGGAAATGTCTTAGAGTTAAAATCAGAAATTATTCGTTTTTTCACTCCAGATCTTAATGTTGCTATTAATAGACAAAGTGGAGAAGAAAAAAATAAATCAGAAAAGTTAGCATATACTTCTTATAAAAATATTGCAATAGCAATAAATAATACTGAATACAAAATTCCTCAAGTAAGAGCTGGACCTATAGCTTAAAAGAATTTATATTTTCAGTGATTTTAATTTTTATAATCACTTCCCTAATCATTTTATCAAAAATGATAAATCAAAACCAAATTATTATATAATATAATTTATCAAGAGGTGCAGAAGTAATAAAACTTTTGGATGCCATTTGATACAAAAAAACAAAAAAATGCAAAATAAAGGACTCATTCGATTATTTGCTATCGTTTTTGGATTGGTATGTATATATCAACTTTCATTTACGTATTTGACAAATAAAACAGAGACAAAGGCAAAAGAATTTGCCATTAGTAAAGCAGGCGACAATGCAGATGAAAGGGATATTTACGAACGCATATATTTAGATAGCGTAGGTAAAAATCCAATTTTTGCTGGTATAACTTATAATGAAGCAAAAGATAAAGAACTCAATAAAGGTCTTGACCTTAAAGGAGGTATTAATGTAATTCTTCAAATTTCTGTTAGAGATATTTTAGGAGGATTAGCTAATGGGAAAAGAGACCCAAAATTTATTGCTTCTTTAGATGCGGCAGATGAAATACAAAAAAATAGTCAGAATACATATCTAGATGATTTTTTATCTGCTTTTGATGAGCAAGGAGGTGATAAAAAATTAGCAGATCCAGACATTTTCTCAAATGTAGTTCTTGATGAAGTTAATAATACAATGACCAATAGTGAAGTTGCTTCTATCCTTAGGGAGAAAGTTAAAGAAACTATTCAATCTGCTTTTGAAACATTACGTAACCGTATAGATAAATTTGGAGTTACACAGCCTAATATTCAAAGCTTAGGAGATAATGGACGTATTCTAGTAGAGCTTCCTGGAGCAAAAGATATTCAACGTGCTGTAGAATTTGTAACGGCAAAAGCGCAATTAGAATTTTATGAAACACATTATGCAGGAGATGTTTTAAGTTACCTTGGGTCTGTAGACCAGGCATTGGCTGCAACGGTAAAAAAAGAAGAGACAGAAGTAGTTCAAGATTCTACAAATGTAGATAATGTTGTAGATGATTTATTAAAAGATGCTGAAACTGAGGAAGAAGAGGAAGTTCAGGCTAGTCCTCTTTTTGAAATCTTTAATTATAATCCAAGAGCATTACAAGTTAGAGAAGAATCTAGAATAGGGTATGCAGCTGTAAAGGATACTGCAAAAATCAATGAGTATTTAAGAACACCTGCCATAGTACGCTTACGTCCAGCAAACTTACGTTTTGCAAAATTTGCTTGGGGTGATGTAGAAACAATTGGAGAAGAAGAAGTAGAAAGAGTCGCGTTGTATGCATTAGAGTCTAATCGTTCAGGAGAGCCATATATGAGTGGTGATGTTGTAAGTGATGCTCGCCAGCAATTTACCCAAAGACAGGATGCTTCTGTAGGTCTTGATTTTGAAGGTCAAGGTGTAAGCCAATGGGCAAAATTAACAGGTACAGTTGCACAAAAAAGAAATGCAATTGCTATTGTTCTTGATAATACTGTACAGTCTGCTGCTACAGCAAGGCAAGAAATTAAAGGGGGGAGCACAGAAATTTCAGGTAATTTTACATTGGAGTCTGCGCAGGATCTTGCTACTGTATTAAACGCTGGTAAATTGCCAGCCTCTGCAGATGTGATTGAAGCAGAAGAGATTGGAGCTACTTTAGGAAAAGAAGCGATTAATAGTGGTGTTATATCATTTATAATTGCACTTTCATTGGTATTAATATGGATGATGTTCTATTATGGTAAAGCAGGATTATTTGCAGATATCGCATTAATTGTAAACATCCTATTTATTTTCGGTGTACTTGCTAGTTTGGGGGCTGTATTAACACTGCCTGGTATTGCAGGTATTGTATTAACCATAGGTATGTCGGTAGATGCCAATGTACTTATTTTTGAGCGTATTAAAGAAGAGTTACGTAAAGGAAAATCTCAAAAAGACGCTATTAAAGATGGTTTTAATAATGCATTATCATCTATTCTTGATGCAAACATTACAACATTCTTAACAGCCTTAATCTTATTCTTATTTGGTACAGGGCCCGTACAAGGATTTGCTACAACATTAATGATTGGTATTGCAACATCTTTATTCTCTGCCATATTCATCACACGTCTTTTCATAGATAACTATGGTAAGAATGGAAAGTCACTTGAGTTTGCAACGGGAATGACTAAAAACCTGTTTACAAATACTAAAATCAATTTCTTAGGAAAACGTAAGGTTGCATATATCATTTCTCTTGCACTCGTAGCTGTAGGTATTTTCTCTTTAGTAACAGGAGGATTAAATGCAGGAGTTGATTTTGTTGGAGGGCGTTCTTATACCGTTCGTTTTGAAAAAGCAATAAACTCTTCAGAAGTAGGAAAACTTTTAGCAGGAGAAGATATATTTGGAAGTGCTATTGTAAAAACATATGGTGCAGATAATCAATTAAAGATTACAACAAAATATAGAATTCAAGAAAGTGGTATAGAGGTAGATCAAGCTGTAGAGAAGAAGTTATATACAGCACTTAAAAACTATTTACCAGCAGGTTTAAGCTTTGCAGATTTTAGCCGATCATATGATGGTAAGGAGATAGGTAAAATGAGTTATAACAAAGTAGGCCCTACTATTGCAGATGATATTAAAAGAGGGGCATTATTAGCTGTTATTGGATCATTAATTGTAGTATTCTTATATATTTTATTACGTTTCCGTAGATGGCAGTTCTCACTTGGAGCTGTAGCAGCAGTATTCCATGATGTGTTAATTGTACTTGGAATCTTTGCAATATTTAAAAATATCATGCCATTTGATATGGAGGTTGATCAAAATTTTATAGCGGCTATCCTGACTGTAATTGGATATTCTCTGAATGATACCGTGGTTGTATTTGACCGTATCCGAGAGTATATCAAGGAACATGGCTCAACACGTGGATTCAGTAAATTGATCAATCAAGCATTAAATAGTACATTAAGTCGTACATTAAATACGTCTGTAACTACATTAATCGTATTATTAGCTATTTTCTTCTTAGGAGCAGATTCTATTAGAGGATTAATGTTTGCATTAATAGTAGGAGTTATCGTAGGAACATATTCTTCATTATTTATTGCAACTCCTGTTATGTTTGATACAGTTCAGAAAAAAGCATTAAAAGAAGAGAAGAAAGAAGAAGAGACAGCAGAAGAGCTAGAAGAAGCTTAATTTTTTTTCTAATCAGAGATACAAAAACCCGTTATACTTTTTTATAGCGGGTTTTGTTTTAATATTATATAAGTACGCTTTCGCGAAAGCGTATACAAAACCTGCCGAAGTAGCATATAATAAGATATTAAAAAGAGTTACTTGCCTGACATAATTGCATTCTCAGGAAAAGGCATTATTTTTGACATTCCATCCAATAAAGAGACATGAGTTTTTTCAAAAAAATATTCTCAAAAGAGAAAAAAGAAACCTTAGATAAAGGACTCGAAAAATCAAAGACTAGCTTCTTTGAAAAAATGAGTAAAGCTGTAGCTGGAAAATCTAAGGTAGATGATGATGTACTAGATAATCTAGAAGAAGTATTAGTGACAAGTGATGTAGGAGTTAAAACTACACTTAAAGTAATAGAGCGTATAGAAGCGCGTGTTGCTAAAGATAAATACTTAGGAACTGACGAACTTAATAAAATACTTCGAGAAGAAATTGCTAGTTTATTGAGTGAAACCAATACGGGAAATGCAACCGAATTTGAAATTCCTGAAGGAACAAAACCACATGTGATTATGGTGGTAGGAGTAAATGGAGTTGGAAAAACAACTACAATAGGTAAACTAGCATATCAATTTAAAAAGCAAGGAAAAAAAGTAGTTCTTGGCGCTGCAGATACCTTTAGGGCAGCAGCGATAGACCAATTACAAGTATGGGCAGATAGAGTAGATATTCCCATTGTAAAACAACAAATGGGAAGTGATCCTGCTTCTGTAGCTTTTGATGCACTAGAAAGTGGGGTAAACCAAAATGCAGATGTCATCATTATAGATACTGCAGGCCGTTTGCATAATAAAATAAACTTAATGAATGAGCTTACTAAGGTAAAGCGAGTTATGCAGAAAGTAGTTGGAGATGCTCCTCACGATGTGTTATTAGTATTGGATGGTTCTACAGGGCAGAATGCATTTGAACAAGCAAAACAGTTTACAGCAGCTACCGAGGTGTCTTCACTAGCAGTTACAAAACTAGATGGTACTGCAAAAGGAGGTGTTGTAATAGGAATTTCAGATCAATTTCAAATTCCCGTTAAGTATATAGGAGTGGGAGAAGGTATAGAAGACTTGCAAGTTTTTAATAAAATAGAATTTGTAGATTCTCTTTTTAAATAAAATGTCTGTTATAAAATGAAGTGATTTAAACTTTTTGCTTTCAGGCGAAAATTAGTTGTTTTTTTTGACCATTTGAAGGCTTTTTTGAGTTA
>CAYYSK010000066.1:0-14601 GCA_964474345.1 uncultured Flavobacteriaceae bacterium | reverse complement strand
CCCTATTGAAGTCCTAAATAATAAGTGTGTTGCACTTATGAGTTGAACACAGCTATATCATAAAAGGTATTTTATAAAAAGAGTCAGTCTATGGGATAATACGCTAGAGGTATATCAAAACGGAATTCCTACTCCTATCGCAAAACTGTTATATAATCATTGGAAATCTTATCTTACCATTATAGTTAATGATATTTCTTATTGTATGAAATACAATTCCATATTTAGTACAAATTTTAAACTATATCTAGATGATAAAGTGACACATATATTTACAACTAAAAGCTTAGGAGGCTATATTGAAACAGAAGAAGACAATCTGCTCCTCATAGCTTTAGGGATTTATTGTCATATAAAGAGGCGAAAACAAGCTTAAGCAAGTATCTTTACTTTGTGAAGCATATACATGGTTTTTTAGGTACACCTCCTTTATGGAAACAAGAACAGTTTGGGCTCAAACAGTTTGTCATTCCTGAGATAGATCTTACCACATTTACACCTCAGCCCATTCCTGAAAAATTACGATTAGGACATCAAATAGAGCATATTTTTCATCAATTGTTAGAGCATTCTAATGCCTATGATGTACTCGCTCATAATATTCAAGTTAAAAAAGGGAATAATACATTAGGGGAATTAGATTTTCTGATACGCTTTCGCGAAAGCGGACAACTACTACACCTAGAACTCACCTATAAGTTTTACATTATTGACCCTACTATCCCAGAACCTATACATAGACTTATCGGGCCCAATAGAAAAGATGCATTTTTTACTAAACTAGAAAAGACAAAACAAAAGCAGCTTCCATTAGTCTACACAAAAGAAGGAATTGAAATATTACAAACATTAAATATAGACCCTTCAAAGCTTCAACAAGAAGTCTTGTTTCTAGGACAATTATTCATTCCGTATAATACAAACTTACCATTAATTACTCCTTTAAATCCTGCTTGTATTGTTGGCTTTTGGATACAAATACAAGATTTTACATCTTTAAATTTCAAACAACATCAGTATTATATAGCGCAAAAAAATGCTTGGATACATATACCTCATATAAATGTAAATTGGGTTTCGTATTTTGATATACTCATTCAAATACAAGAAAAACATCTTCAAAAACGTACACCAATTGTGTGGATAAAAAAAGAAGACGGTATTATAGAAAAGTGTTTTATAGTATGGTGGTAATATCTTAAACGTATTAAACCCTTATATATAATAGGCTGATCAATATTTGAAAAATACTTTTGAACCAGAAGTCAAATGTAAAAATCTCAATTATGAAAACGCAATTAAATACTATTTCAACCGTATTCTTTATTTTTTTATTGGCGCCGCCAAAGGGTTTAATACCCCGAGGCCTTGCCTCGAAATTAAAATTCAGTTTCGTATAAATGCCTCGTGGGCTTGTCCCTTAGGTAGCTTACTCGCTTTCGCAAAATCTTTATTAGGTCAAGTATTAGAAAATCAACATGAAAAAGCAATAGTTGTTGTAGGTGCCGGTCACTTATTAGGAATAAAAAAGGGGTTTGAAATACAGTTTCCTAATATTTGTATAAAAATCATTGATGAAGAATAATAGATAGAAACTATCACACTCGAGTTTGACTTCTCGAAATGTGGCGGTTTCTTATATCTATAATACCAAATAAAGAATTACTCAGGTTAATCTCCCAAATCTGAGTTTTTATTTATGTCTAGCCATCAATGTTTTTTCTACACTACGCAATCCAAAACCTTTTGCTCTTAATAACACCATAAAGTGAAATAACAAATCTGCACTTTCATTTAAGAATAGTAAATCATTATCATCTTTTGCTTCAATAACAACCTCTACAGCTTCTTCTCCTACTTTTTGAGCTACTTTATTAATTCCTTTTTTAAATAAGCTAGCTACATATGAATCGGGATTAAGTTCAGGATTATCTTTGCGATCACGGATTATATCTTCCAAATGGGAGAAAAAACCATATTGAGGAAGATTGCGTTCTCCCCAGCACGTATCTGTTCCAAGATGACATATAGGGCCTACAGGCTCTGCAAAAACTAATATACTATCTTGATCACAATCTATTTTAAGATCAACAAGTTCTAGGTAATTTTTAGATGTTTCTCCTTTAGTCCATAAACGTTCTTTACTTCTACTGTAAAAAGTAACTCTTTTTGTTTCTAAAGTTTGAGTGTATGCGTCTTGATTCATATACCCCAACATCAAGACACTTTTAGTTTTTGCATCTTGAATAATCGCAGGAACTAGTCCGTCTGAAAATTTTGAAAAATCAATTGTCATATTTTTTATTTTTGAGGTTAGACTCGCACTGTAATACCTTGTGCGCGTAATTCTTTTTTTAATTCTGGTATTGGTATTTCTTTAAAGTGAAAAACACTAGCTGCTAATGCAGCATCTGCTTTTCCTTTTGTAAATGCATCTGTAAAATGTTGTTTTTTTCCTGCGCCGCCACTAGCAATAATAGGAATATTTAATTCTTCAGATAGTTTTGCTAACGCTTCATTTGCAAAACCATCTTTTGTACCATCATGATCCATAGAAGTAAATAAAATCTCTCCAGCACCACGTTGTTCTACTTCCTTTGCCCAATCAAATAAATGTAGTTCTGTAGGCACTTTACCTCCTACCAAATGGACAATCCATGCATTATCTATATACTTTGCATCTATAGCAACAACAATACATTGTGAACCAAATTTTGCAACCAATTCATTAATAAGATCTGGACGTTTAACTGCACTTGAATTTATAGATACCTTATCTGCTCCATTTTTAAGAAGAATATCAACATCTTCTACCGATGATATACCTCCACCTACTGTAAATGGAATATTAACTTGTGATGCAACTCGCAAAACAAGGTCTGACAATGTTTTTCTACGTTCTTCTGTAGCAGATATATCTAAAAAAACAAGTTCATCTGCTCCAGTTTCTGAATACACCTTTGCAAGTTCTACAGGGTCTCCTGCATCTCTTAGGTTAACAAAATTTGTTCCTTTAACGGTCCTACCGTTTTTAATATCTAAACAAGGAATGATTCTTTTTGTAAACAATTTTCAATTATTTAATGATTTATAAATAAAATAATGTATCTATTTTTATTGATTCTTCTCATTTAAATCTAGACCATCATAAAATCCTAAGGGTTTATCAATTAGTTCCTTTATCCAAAACGCTATCTGTCCTGTATGATAACTATAATGTTCTACCGCATGTATTACACATCCCATTCCTGAAAAATGAAAACCTTGTACATAACGTTTTTTCAAAAGCTGTTCTTCTGTAGCATTTTGAATAATCTCTTTAACTTGAGTTACAGTAACTTTAAGTTTCTCTAGTAATACATTCTTATCATATCCCTCTGTAGCATCAAATTCTGCATCCCTATCACGACGATCTTCTTGCTCACCTACACTAGAGATCACATATTGCGTCATATTACCACATACATGTAATATTTGATTTCCTAAGCTATTACTTGAATTATTAGAGCGTTCCCATAAATATTCATCAGTTATTTTACTAAAAGCAATCTGAATCATACGTGTACTCTCATCTATTCTATATAGTATATTTTCTTTAAAATCTTGGACCCATTGCGATTCCATGCTTATTGATTTAAAATATAGTTTTCTAATTGTTTTAATGTAATACGACTTTCATAAATAGCTTTTCCAATAATAGTCCCTTCACAACCTAATGCTTCTAATTTTGGCAATTCATCAAAAGTTGATATTCCTCCAGAAGCAATTAGTTTTATCAATCGTGTATTACTATCATCAGTAATTACAGTACCTTCATTTAAAATGTTCTGATATAAATCAAAAGAAGGACCTTCTAACATTCCATCTTTACTGATATCTGTACAAATGACATAAGAAACACCTTTTTTCATATACGTTTTTATAAAAGGAATTAGTTCTTGGTTACTTTCTTCTTGCCATCCACTGATTGCTATTTTTTCATGATGAGCATCTGCTCCTAATATGATCTTATCTTTACCATATACCTGTATCCAGTTTTCAAATGTTTGTGGATCTTTTACAGCGATACTTCCTCCTGTAATTTGTGATGCGCCACTTTCAAAAGCAATATGTAAATCTTCATCTGTTTTTAATCCTCCTCCAAAATCAATCTGTAAATTGGTTTTAGAAGCTATTTGTTCTAATATCTTATGATTAACAATATGCTTACTCTTAGCCCCATCAAGATCTACTAAATGTAAATACTTAATTCCATGAGCTTCAAAGTTTTTTGCTACTTCTAAAGGGTTTTCATTATATATTTTTTTAGTGTCATAATCTCCTTTTGAGAGGCGTACACACTTTCCTTCTATGATATCTATTGCTGGTATTATTCTCATTTTAAATGCCCATGAATATGGGTAACTTATTATTTTGATTTTCTTTTTATCTTCTAGCTTCCACTTTCTCCGACATCTCCTGTGACATCATTATCTGTGGTTTCAAAACAAAGAATCACCGTTCTTTGTTGGGACCGCGTTCTATGAATCACGTTTTTTGGCACTTTAATCATTTGTCCAGAAGTTAATGTTTCAGTTCTGTCTTCAAAATCTACAAACAATTCTCCATCTACGACATAGAAAAACTCGTCGCTTTTACTATGGCTATGCCAATAAAAATCTTTTTCTAATACACTGACACGCACTACATGATCATTAATTTCGCAGACAGGAAAATTTTTCCATTTATCTGTAATATTCTTGGTAAGTGTTACAATATCTTGTTTTACAGTATCCATTACTTGTCTTATAAAGCTAAAAAGTTCTTCAAAATCTGTTCACCCGTACTACTGCTCTTTTCTGGGTGAAATTGGGTTCCATAAAAGTTGTCATTTGCAAAGGCAGCTCCATATTCTATACCATAATTACATACTGCTATTGTTTGATCTGTTACTGGAGCATAGTAGCTATGTACCATGTAGATAAATTCTTGATCGGAAACTTCGTTAAAAAGTGGTGTCTTAAGACTTGAAATCATATTCCATTGTATTTGCGGGACTTTTACACTTTCGCGAAAGCGTATCACATCTACATCAAAAATGCCTAATCCGCTAGTATTTCCTTCTTCTGAATGATTACACATGAGTTGCATCCCTAGGCAAATTCCTAATACGGGTTGTTTTAATGTAGGAATGACTGTATCTAAGCCACTTTCTTTTAATTTATTCATAGCACTACTTGCTTCTCCTACTCCTGGAAAAATCACTTTATCTGCACTTCTTATTTCTTCGGGATCTTTACTCAATATAGCTGTATGTCCCAAACGTTGTATAGCAAATTTGATACTCTGAATATTGCCTGCGCCGTAATCTATGATAACTATATTCATTACAACATTCCTTTTGTAGAGGGTAAAATCATTTTATCAGGATCACGTTTAATAGCTACTTTAATAGCTTTCGCGAAAGCTTTAAAAATAGCTTCTATTTTATGATGCTCATTAGTCCCTTCTGCTTTGATGTTTAGATTTGCTTTTGCGCCATCTGAGAAGGACTTAAAGAAATGATAAAACATTTCAGTAGGCATTTTACCTATCATTTCGCGTTTAAAGTTTGCTTCCCAAACCAACCAGTTACGGCCTCCAAAATCAATAGCAACTTGCGCAAGGCAATCATCCATAGGTAAACAGAATCCATAACGTTCAATCCCTAATTTATTTCCAAGTGCATCTGCAAAAACCTCACCTAGAGCAATAGCAGTATCTTCTATAGTGTGATGTTCATCTACCTCTAGATCTCCTTTTACATCAATTGTAAGATCCATAGCTCCATGTCTAGCCAATTGGTCTAACATATGATCAAAAAAAGCGATACCAGTATTAATAGCAGACTTTCCTGTCCCATCTAGATTTAAGGCTATATGGATATCTGTCTCGTTTGTTTTTCGCGAAAGCGTACGGACTCTATCTTCTAATTTTAAAAACTCATAAATAGCCTCCCAGTCATTACTTTCTAAAGCAATGTCTTTATCTAGTTCTGATCGTTCTATTGTGATTTCTCCTGTACCTAAATGGGTTTCATCATTTATATAAATCCCTTTGGCCCCAAGATTTGTAGCAAGTTGCATATCTGTAAGACGATCTCCAATAACAAAAGAGTTTGCTAGATCATATTTCTCAGAAAAATATTCTGTGAGTAATCCAGTGCCTGGTTTACGTGTATTCTTATTCTCATGAGGAAATGTACGGTCTAAGAAAACATTATCAAATACAACACCTTCATTTTCAAAAGATTTTATAATAAAATTATGTACAGGCCAGAAAGTATCTTCCGGGAATATATCTGTTCCTAAGCCATCTTGGTTTGTAATCATAACCAATTCATAATCCAATTCTTTTGCTATTTTACCAAGCCAAGTAAAGGCTTTAGGGTAAAATATCATTTTCTCAAACGCATCAATTTGTTCGTCTGCGGTTTCTTTAATAATCGTACCATCACGGTCGATAAATAAAACTTTCTTTTTCATAGCAATTTTATACATATACGTATATCCTAACAACGCATATTAGATCGTATTATATTAAGCATCCTTACTTCCAAATAATCGTTTACGCAATCCTGCAAATAAAGCAACTACCCCTATAACAATAAACTTCCCGAATTTTGCAATCAATGCAAAAAATCCAGCTTTTGCAAGTACTTTCCCAGCTATAAGTCCACCTATTCCATAAGCAGCTACTTCATCTATATCTGGATTAAAATCAGAATATTTGTTTCCTGCATTAAAAGTTGTACTAGTTAATATCGGGTTGATGTTTTGTTGTACATCAGGTAGTACAGACATATCCCCTATTACATTAAGCGTAATAAACCCTTTACGTCCTAATACTCTTATATTATAATTAAGTGTATTAGTATCATAAGTATCAAATTTGAGTTCTTTTGCCCAGTGTAATTTGTGATTTTCTTTATCATAGAAAGGAGCTGCTGCCCATCCTACTAATTCTGCTGTTGGATATCCTAATTTTTTAAGTTCTACATTATTTGTGATGGCATCATTTTGCATCTCTTCTAATAATTCATCATAATCAAGATCTTCTGCGTCTTCATCATCAATGTATCCTTCTTCAGAATAAGATATTTCGATGGCATAAGTCACATCTAATGGAGTTTCTTCTTTCTTAAGTAACATTCCTAGTGTAGAAGAATCATTTGGATTACCCCAGAGGTCAGATAAAACGTAGTTTGCCTGTTCTTTTTCTAAAAACTTATAACCTTCAGGGACATCTATAAGTGCAAGACCTCCTCCAATACTTACTTTTCCGTATTTATAATCCATAGTAGATTCAATACTATCTGAATATATTCTGTATTGTTCTATATCTTCTTCTGTAATTTCGACAATTGTAGAGTCATCCTTTTCAGATTCATCTTGAGCAATACTTACAAATGGTGTTATTATTAAAGCAATAAGGGTGATGATGGTTAGTGATTTTTTCATGTACTGTTTTTTGAGTTAGTAATTATATTATGATTTTCAAGATAAGCTTTTTAAAGCCGTTATTAAAAGTGTATTTTCTAGTTCTGTTCCTATAGTAAATCGCAATGTATTGTCACATAATGGTTGTGTACTTCTATTTCTTATAACAATACCTTTTTCTAGTAATTGTTGATATCGTTTGTTAGCATCATCTACTCTAACGAGCACAAAATTTGTTTCAGAGGGAAATATTTTTTTAATATATTTTACTTGAAGTAAAGCTTTACATAAAATATCTTTATTTTCTAGTATTGAAGTTATTTCATTCCTAATATTAGCATATTCTGTAATATGTTTTATCGCTTTTTGTTGTGTAAGCTCGTTAACATTATAAGGAGGTTTTATCCTATTAAGAATACGTATGATCTCTATAGAAGCAAATGCTATTCCCAAGCGTATTCCAGCCATTCCATATGCTTTTGAAAGTGTCTGAGTTACGATAAGATTAGGAAATAATTCTATTTTTTTGATCCAGCTTTCTGAAGATGCAAAATCTATATATGCTTCATCAATAACTACTATTCCATTAAAGCCTTTTAGTATTTTCTCTATCTTTTCTTGATCTATTAAATTCCCTGTAGGGTTATTAGGAGAACATAAAAATATGATCTTTGTATTTGTATTTACCTTCTGAAAAATTGTCTCTATATCTGGTTGAAAATCTTCGGTAAGTAATACTTCATTATTTTCTATATCATTAGTATTTGACAACACTTTATACATACCATAAGTAGGAGGTAAACTAACAATATTATCTTTTCCAGGAATACAGAACGCTCTAAAGATAAGATCTAATATCTCATCACTTCCATTCCCCAATACCATATGATTTGTTGAAATACCCTTTTGAGAAGCCAAAATATTTTTTAGTTTCCCTTGTTGTGGATCTGGATACCTATTAACACCATTGTTAAATGGGTTTTCATTAGCATCAAGAAATATCATTTCTTTATTAAAATCTGTAAATTCATCTCTCGCTGAACTATACGGAGACATATTTGCCACATTAGGTCTTACAAGTACCTTAAGATCAAACTGTTTTTTCATGATAGTCACTAACGATTATTAATAGCATTAAGTCTTAATGATACTGCATTTTTATGTGCCTCCAAGCCTTCGGCAGTTGCCATAATTTCAATAGCAGCTCCTATATTTTTAATTCCATTTTCTGTAATTTTTTGAAAGGTCATGCTTTTTGTAAAACTATCAAGGTTAACCCCGCTATATTGTTTAGCATATCCATTTGTAGGTAATGTATGATTGGTGCCAGAAGCATAATCTCCTGCGCTTTCAGGAGTATAATTTCCGATAAAGACAGATCCTGCATTCTGTATTCCATTTACATAAAAATCTTCATTTTCTACACAAATAATAAAATGTTCAGGTCCATACTCATTAATTAAAGCTAATGCAGTTGTATCATCTTCAATATAAATGAGCTTACTATTATCTATTGCTTTTTGTGCGATACGCTTTCGCGAAAGCGCACTGATTTGCTTTTCAACTTCAACCTCAACCTCATCTATTAAATCGCGAGATGTAGCTACTAAAATCACTTGGCTATCAACTCCATGTTCTGCTTGACTCAATAAATCTGAAGCCACAAACGAAGGATCAGCTGTTTGATCTGCAACGATTAAGAGCTCAGAAGGTCCTGCAGGCATATCAATTGCAATTCCATATTTTGTCGCAAGTTGTTTTGCTACTGTAACAAATTGATTTCCTGGACCAAATATTTTATATACCTGAGGAATGGTTTTTGTACCAAATGTCATAGCAGCAATAGCTTGAATTCCTCCTACTTTATACATCTTTGTAACTCCACATAATTGTGCGGTATATAATATTGCAGGGTCTATGGAACCATCTTTTGAAGGAGGAGTACATAGTACAATTTCAGAACAACCTGCTAATTTTGCAGGAATAGCAAGCATAAGTATTGTAGAAAACAAAGGTGCTGTACCTCCTGGAATATATAGTCCTACTTTCTGAATAGGACGTTTTTCTTGCCAACAAGAAACTCCTTCCATTGTTTCTACAGATATACGTTCTGTTTGTTGAGCTGCATGAAAAGTTTCTATATTGTTTTTTGCAAGTTGTATCGCAACTTTAACTTCTTGAGGCAATATTGCGTTTGCTTCTTGAATTTCGTTATCTAATACTTGAATAGTATTTAATGCAACTTGATCAAAGATTGAAGTATACTTAGCAACAGCTACATCTCCTTTTTGTTTAACTTCTTTAAAAATATCAGTTACTGTAACCTCAATATCTTCTACAGTTTGTGTAGGTCTTCTTAATATATTTTCCCAATCTTTGGCTTCTGGAGTATATACTTTATTCATTACAATACCATTTTTTCAATTGGACATACTAGAATTCCTTCAGCTCCAGCCATTTTAAGTTGATCAATTACATCCCAAAATTTATTTTTATCAATAACACTATGGACACTACTCCAATTCTCTTGTGCTAAAGGAAGTACTGTAGGGCTTCTCATTCCAGGTAATATATCAATAACATCATCCAGTTTTTTATTAGGCACATTCATCAACACATAACGACTATTACGTCCTTTAAGGACACTTTTTATTCTGAATATCAATTTTTCTAAAATCTCTTTACGCTCTTCAGATATTTTAGGAGAAATTGTAAGAACAGCTTCTGAATTAAGCATTTGCTCAACTTCTTTTAAATTATTTTTAAATAATGTACTTCCACTAGAAACAATATCGCAAATACCATCTGCTAATCCTATGTTAGGAGCAATTTCTACCGATCCATTAATAATATGTAATTCAACATTCACTCCTTTATTTTTCAGGTATTTACGAACTGTATTTGGGTATGATGTAGCGATTCGTTTTCCTTCAAAATCTTTTACCGAAGTATACGGTTCACTTTTAGGAATAGCTAATGAAACACGGCACTTAGAAAATCCGAGACGTTCCACAATTTGCAAGTCTTCTCCTTTTTCTATTAATGTATTTTCTCCTAAAATAGCAATATCAATAACCCCATCTCTTAAATATTGAGGAATATCTCCATTACGTAAATAAAAAACTTCTAAAGGAAAATCACGAGCAGTAGTTTTTAACTGATCTTTTCCATTATCAATTGAAATCCCACAATTTTTAAGAAGCTCTAATGATTTCTCATTAAGTCTTCCTGATTTTTGAACGGCAATTCTAATTTTGGTATTCATTTTTCTTTTTCTAATTAGTTTTTAAATTTTTTAAAACAAAAAACCCGTTTGAATGACTCAAACGGGTTTTGATATAGTTTAAAATACGTACATATCAGATTACCTCGCTTGAGCGATACGTAAAATGATGATGATGTATTGTGTTGTTTTTCATAGCTGGTACAAAAGTATTCTATTTTTTGTTAAAAACAAGTGTATAACCCATTTTAATATTTACTTAACAGTTAAAAGTTTTTACTTAGATTTGATACAAATCACTTACACTAATTTGGGGTAAAACAGTAAATGAAAGGTTTTTTGGGGACATTGTGTATATTTCTCTTGTGGGCTACGGCTGGAATATACTATGTACACATCAAAGAGAGTAGAAAATCTTCTAAGTCTTCTGTTATTAACGTCTTAAATAATACAAGTCAAAGCGGTACCTCCGGTTATAATGAAGTTCAAGAAAAAGAAGACGAAAATTCTATTGTAAAAGATACTATTTCAATTCAAGAAGACAACACTTTAAATAACGATTCTTCTACCAATAAAACTATTTTTGATACAATTGACCCTTTATCATTTACAGATAATTCAAGTTTAGACTCTCAATTACTTGCAGATGAAATAAAAAAATCTATAGCTATAAGTGATACCATAGATATTAACAAAGATGAACCTGAAGTTTTATATAAAAGAGAAGAAGTAACTATTAATACATCTGATGCGTCTAGTCAACTATTTTACCCTAGCTACTCAAATTCTGATTTAATATTAGATAAGAAATTAATTATATATACTACAGAATTAAAAAAGTTATTAAAAGAAAACCCTAACAAAAAAGTAACTATTATAGGGCATACTGATAATGTAGGTAATGCTGAAGACAACTTTAGAATAGGATTAAAAAAATCAAGACAAATAAAATGGTACCTTACCACACGGAGAGGTATTAAAAGATCAAAAGTAACCGCTATTTCTAGAGGAGAATCTAGTCCTATAGAAACTAACACAAATACTTGGGGACGTAAAAAAAATAATAGAATTGAGATCATTGTTGATTAATAACATATTAGAAAATCAAGATACCATATCTATACCTGTAGCGTATGTGGAGGTTTTTGTCATGATGCTCGGTGCTTTTATTATTGGATTTGTAGGCGCTACTCTTTATGAACGAATTAAAAATAAGAGAGAAAAAGAAAAATCCGAAGAAGGTGTTGATATACTTAAAAAAGAAATCCAAGAGTTAAAAGAAGAAAATGAACATCAAAATAGAAAACTAATCTATCGCAAGGATAGGATGGATCAAGAATATGAACAAGTAAATTTTCAAAAAAGAGCATTCTCAGAAGATGTCTTATCAAAAAAATCCGACACTATCACCTCTAAGATTGATTTTGAACGTATAGGGTATGCATCTATAGAAATTAAAGATGATCTCCAAAAAATAACGGGTATAGGTACTTACACAGAGGCAAAACTTAATGATTTAGGTATTTATACTTTTAGTCAAATAAGTAACTTTTCTGATGAAGATATCGCCGCTGTAACAAAATTAATTAAGTTTTTCCCTGATCGAATTAAAAATGATCGTTGGGTTTCTAAAGCACAACAACTCAAATATGAAGCTTCTCAACAACAATCAGGCAATACTGATGATGTAAAAAAAAAGATGACTAAGGTATAGTAATTTTCTTATCCTCTTTTAATTACATACTCCTCTCCATATAAAGTTATTTGCATAAATATTAATGGACTATAGAGTATTTATAGCAAATTCGTACAAGAAATTTATAATATCTCTGTACAAGTCACTAAGTTAGGTTCTTGTTCAAAATACATCAAACTGAACTTTTTTCTATACCTATTAATATAATTAAGAGATACGACGCTATCTATTTACACAATCGTAAAGACATAAATTCATTCTAAGTCATTTGTTCAAGAATAAAAACTTCGCATAATAAAGAAACCCACCAAAAGGAAATTCTTTTGATGGGTTATAAAGTCTAGGTATAACCTATTCTTACTATATAAGAATAGGTTATTATAATTTATTTACCTTCCATTTTTGCTTTAAGAGCAGCAAGTGCATCATTTGCATCACCTAAAGTAGGTTTTGCCTCATCAGCTTGAGCTTTTGCTTTTTTAGCTGCTTGCTTAACGATTTTTGCTTCATCTTCTTTATGTATAACCATATGAGACGCTACAACACGTTTGAAGTCTTTATTGAATTCAATTACTTGGAATTCTGCTTCTTCTCCTTTTCCTAATTTAACACCATCTTCTTTTTCTAGATGACGTGTAGGAATAAATGCTGTGATATCTTCATTAAAAGCAACTGTAGCTCCTTTATCAACGATCTCAGCGATTGTAGCTGTGTGTTTTGTTCCAACACCAAAATCAGCTTCATATTTATCCCAAGGATTTTCTTCTATTTGTTTGTGTCCAAGACTTAGTTTACGTCCTTCAACATCTAGTTCTAGAACAACTACTTCTAGTTTATCACCAACAGCACAGAATTCTGATGGATGTTTCACTTTCTTAGTCCAAGAAAGGTCAGAGATGTAAATTAATCCATCAATTCCTTCTTCTAATTCTAAGAATACACCAAAGTTTGTAAAGTTACGTACAACACCTTCGTGGCGTGAACCAACAGGGTATTTTGCTGTAATATCAGTCCAAGGATCTGGAGCAAGTTGCTTAATACCAAGACTCATCTTACGATCTTCACGATCTAAAGTAAGAACAACTGCATCTACTTCATCTCCTACTTTTACAAAATCTTGTGCACTACGTAAGTGCGTACTCCAAGACATTTCAGAAACGTGTATTAATCCTTCTACTCCTTCTTCTACTTCAATAAATGCACCGTAATCAGCAATAACAACTACTTTACCTTTTACTTTATCTCCAATTTTAAGAGTTTCACTTAATGCATCCCAAGGATGTTTAGAAAGTTGTTTAAGTCCTAATTGGATACGTGTTTTATCTTCATCAAAATCAAGAATTACAACATTCAGTTTTTGATCAAGTTCAACAATTTCATTCGGGTGGTTGATACGAGACCAAGAAAGGTCAGTAATATGGATAAGTCCATCAACCCCTCCAAGATCAACAAATACACCGTAAGAAGTAACATTCTTAACAACTCCTTCAAGTACTTGTCCTTTCTCAAGCTGCCCGATAATCTCTTTTTTCTGCTCTTCGATATCTGCTTCGATAAGTGCTTTGTGAGATACAACAACATTTTTGAATTCGTGATTGATTTTTACAACCTTGAATTCCATCGTTTTATTTACATACTGATCGTAATCACGGATAGGCTTAACATCTATTTGTGATCCAGGTAAGAATGCCTCAATTCCAAAAACGTCAACAATCATTCCTCCTTTAGTACGTGCTTTTACAAATCCATTTACGATAGTTCCTTCATCGTGAGCTGCATTTACACGATCCCAAGCTTTAATCACACGAGCTTTACGGTGTGATAATACAAGTTGTCCTGTTGCATCTTCACGTACATCAATAAGTACTTCTACTTTATCTCCTTCTTTAAGGTCTGGGTTGTAACGGAACTCATTAAGAGATATTACACCTTCAGACTTTGCATTAATGTCAATGATAGCATCACGATCTGTAATATTGATTACAGTTCCTTCTACTACTTCATCATTAAGCGTATCTACAAAATTCTTTGCTACAAGAGCTTCAAATTCTTCAAGTTGCTTATCATCTACAACATCAATACCTTCTTCGTATTTTTCCCAGTTAAAGTCTTTAAGGAATTGCTCTGGATTTGCTTGAGCAGGAGATTGCTCAACTTTTGGCGCTGTTGCTACAGCTTCTTCCTGAACTTCAGGATTTTTAGTTTCTTCAGCCATTTGCTAAAAA